>NZ_DBNGVP010000086.1:0-31927 GCF_057119385.1 Archangium sp.
TGGCCGTCATGGGCTCGGGGGAGAGCACGAGGAGCCAGCCCAGCTTTCCCACCGGCTCGATGCGCACGGGCGCGGGCAGCGGCGGCAGCTTCCCCAGGCGGCGCGACAGGTACGTCAGCCAGCCCACCCGGACCTCTCTCTTCCTCTTCTTGATGAGGCGAACCATCTCGGTCGAACTGGCCATGGCGTAGTCGGGATCCCACGCCGTGACCGCACTGGTGAGCACCTCGGCCAGCACGGGCGAGCGGACCAATCGCTCCCAGACCGTGCTCTTGCAGAGTGGGGCGAACAGGCACGAATTGCCCCCCCACGGGGAGTATTCGCCACAATTCAGGTGGACGTGGATGGCATCCTTCTTGGCATTCCACACCATCTGATGGAAGCCCAGTTCCTCGATGACTTCCTTGCCGACGTCGGTGCGGTTCCCGCCCTTGAGGAAGAATGCCTCCAACTCCTTCATCTCCGGGCGCACGGGCCAGCCCGGCAGCTCGCGGGGAAAGCCCCGGCCCGCCCGGTACCATTGAGCGAACGCCGGGTCACACCGCGCCAACATGTGGAAGAAGAGCTCCGCGCGACGGGCGCACTCCAGCGCCGTCTCCTTGCGCGGTCCCCAGTACGCCCCGGCATAGAAGTCCTCCTGCATGCGCGCTCCTCCCTACTGCGCTGGCCGTGTATGGCGGACGGTGATGTTGGCCAATTTGTCATCTCTCTCGAAGAGCTTGCGAAGGAACTCCGCGACCTTGGCATCGGCAACGTGCCAGGTCACCGGCATCCCCACCTGCTGGGCCATCTGCGATTGTCTCCTGGCCTGATCCATCATCTGCTTGAACTTGCCGGAATTCATGTACCAGGTCTTGGGCGAGCCATCCGCCTCGAAGAAGGAGCAGTAGCCGGGGCCCTTGGCCTCCAGCAATTCCCCCAGCTTGATGCCATCGAACTCCAGGTTGCCCACCAGGTACACCCACCACGCGGGCCGCCCCGTCACCTGCTCCTGGTAGTCCTGGGAGCGCTTGGACTCGTTGGTGGGCTTCTTGTACGTCCACCTGCCGGGGCTCCGCGCCGGAGCCTTCTGGGACGCCTTCCCCGACTTGCCGCTCGCGCCGCCAGTGTTGCCGCCCCGGCCCTTCCCCGCCATGTGGAGGATGGAGAAGGCACTCAGGTCCACGCCCACCGTGCCCGCCGCGCCCGCCACCACGGCTTCGCCCAACACCAGCTCTCCCCTGGCCGTGAGCGACAGTCCTGGCAGGTCCGCTCCCAGTCCGCCCATGCGGCCCACCGTGGCCCGTGCGCCTCCGAGCAGCAGGAGCAGGTGCGTGGACAGGCGCGCTGCCTCGCGTATCTGGTCCTCCCTCGACATGGCGCCGTAACGCGCGAAGTACTCGGGCGAGGTGGCCATCAGGTACGCCACCGTCGTGGGCAACTGGCCCAGGTCCTCCAGCGTGCGGATGGGGTTGAGGACGGAGTGCGCCAGCGCCAGCGTCATCTCTCCCAAGGCGTCCTGGGCCCCATCCAACGCGGCGTTGAGTGGATCCCTCCCCAGGCCCAGCTCCGCCAGGGGCTCGCTGTCCTCGCGCCGCAGCGCCTCGGTCACCGGGTAGTAGAGTCCCCCGTGTGAGAAGTAGAAACCGCCCACCACGAGGCGGCCCACCGTCCACTCGCCCTCCACCAGTTGCAGAGGGCCCCGGCGTTGAAGGGGCGTGCCATCGAGCGCGGCCACCAGGTAGCCGTCCGGACGCACCATCACCAGCCGCTCGAAGCGCTCGGCGCGCCACTTCAAGTCGGCGTACTCCACGCGCTCGCCCCCCTCGAGCACCTCGCGCAGCAGCCAGCTCAGCGCCAGGCGCGGGGCGAAGCTCCGCTGTGTCACGGGCGTCTTCGCCAACCGGCCCAGGAGTTGGCGCGCCTGCTCCAGGTAGAGCGCCGCGCCCGCCGGGTGCCGCGCCTCTTCCCCGAGGCCGCTGGCCTCCTGCACCACCTGGAAGAAGTCCTTCGTCTGGAAGAACTCCTCCGTCTGCTCGGGGAATCCCCCCGCGGAGCCCTCCGGCGCTCCAGGCGCGGCAGTGGCAGCGAGTTGCCGGGGTTCGGAATCGCTACGCAGCGCGGTGGGCCGCGAGTGGAGCCCGAAGCCGCTCGTCAGGCTCGCGCGCGGAGGGGCCGTGGCGCACCCGCCGACCAGGACGAGTACAGCCACATGCAGGAGCACCGTGGCGCTCCAGCGGCCCGGCCCACCGCTCGCCCAGTGGTAGACGTCTATCATTGATATACTCCAATGTACGCACACATGAAACCTGACTGGTAGACGTCTACCAGTGAAGTCCCCAGAGACGACCTTTCACACCTCGGCTGGGCCCGGCTCAACACAGGCCGGCGCACCGCGGAGCCGATGCAGCTGGAGGATCCAGCCTCAGCGCGACAGGGGCTGACGCACCACGCGGTGCTCGCCGCGCAGCAGCGCCAACCACCGCTCCCCGGCCTCCACCGAGGGCCCTCCCGGCTCGGTCACGGCGAGCGGCAGGTGCGTCTCCCGGGTGACGGGGTCCAACGAGGTGGGATCCAGATCCAACGTGCCGCCTCCCGCGAGCCCCACGCGCACCCAGGCATGAGGCCGGCCCGGGCCTCCGTCCACGACGAGCAGCCCGTGCACCAGCGCCACCTTCCGTCCCCGCGCCGCCGCCCGGGCCGCGAAACGCAGCGCATGGGCCAGACACCCGCCCGCCTCGCCCTCGCCCCGCTCGCTCCAGTCCGCGGCCCCCGGGCCCTTCTCCGGAAACGCCGCGTGCACCGCCTCCGCGAGCGCCCGCGCCTCCGCCGCTCGCCAGTCCGTCAGCCAACCCGGCCGCACCACGAGGGGCCAGGACGGTGAGAAGGCGAGCGGGCCCGACGTCCCCTCCACGGGCACGCCGTCCGCGAAGAGCTCCGGTGGCGCCCTCAGCCGCACACCCGGTGCCACCGCGGTGAAGCGCGACTCGCCCACCTCCAACGCCGCCATCCGCCCGCGCTCGTCGTAGCGCGCGGTGAAGGGCTGGCCGAACATCGTCCCCTCCACCCTGTCTCCCCGCACGGCCGTGACGCAGTGCGGCCCCTCGCGGCCCGACAGCTCCTCCCGCCCCGTCACGCAGCCGGGGGCACGGGGGCCGCGCCACAGCCACAGCGCCTGCGGGATGCTCGCACGCCCCACCACCGTCTCCCCCGGCCCCACCTCCAGGGAGACCTCCTTCACCCGCTCGCCCACGTGCTCGCCCCGGGTGTGCAGGTGACGCGAGGTATAGGTGAAGCGCTTCACCTCCGGTGCCAGGGAGAGGGTGACGGTGCCCACCGGCACCCCCTTCCAGGCGAAGACGAAACGCGCGGTCTCCCGGGGAGGGAGCGGCGGAGCGCCCCCCGCTGGCAGGGCGAGCAGGAGAGCGGAGACGAGCGAGAGCACGCCCCCAGTCTGCGCCGATTTGAGGACCCCGGCGAGAATGCACGATACGGTGGGACTCCGTTCACCCATGGTCGCCAAAAAGTATCTCCTCACTTTCATGGTCGTCGGGGGGCTCACGCTCGCCATCGGCCAGGGCACCCTCCTCAAGCTCGTCACCGGCCAGCCCGCGGACTGGAGGGGCTGGGCGGTGCTGCTGCTGGGCACCCCGCCGCTGCTGCTCCTGGCGAGCTACTTCTTCTGGTACAAGTGGGCCGGAGAGCGCGCCGCGCAGCGCACCCGGCTGCTCACCCGGTTGGCCGAGGGAGACCTCACCAACAACGCCTACAGCGGCGTGGAGGATCAGCGCGAGGTGCGCCGGCTGCTCTTCTCGCTGCGCCGCGCGCTCAGCCAGGTGCAGCGGGTGACGAGCAACGTGCGCCGCACCTGCCAGGGCGTGTCCGAGGAGGTGCGGGTGCTGCTGGAGGCCGCGCGCCGCCAGGGCGGAGCCGTGGAGCGCTCGCAGGAGTCGGTGAACAGCATGGGCCAGAGCCTCCACGCCGCGGGCAAGCGCGTGGCCCAGCTGGAGACCTTCGCCCAGGAGACGAACAGCTCGCTGGTGGAGATGACCGAGCGGCTCGGGCAGGTGGCCGAGGCGCTGCTCTCGCTGGACGAGTTCTCCCACCGCACCACGCAGCAGGTGCAGGCCATGAGCGAGCGGCTGCACCACATCGCCTCGTCGGGTGACGAGCTGGCGCGCTTCGCCAGCGAGGCGGAGGCCTTCGTCCAGGTGGTGCACACGGGCATCGACGCCGTGCGCCACCGGGCCTCGGAGACCAACCAGCTGGCCCACGCGGTGACGGCCACCGCCGAGCGCGGCGAGGTGCTCGTCAACGACTGCGTCCAGGGCATGTACCGGGTGGAGGAGACGGTCCGCAAGGCCGCCGAGCTGGTGGACTCGCTCGGTGTCCGCTCCACGCAGATCGGCCGCATCGTGGACGTCATCCAGGAGATCGCGGACCAGACGAACCTGCTGGCGCTCAACGCCGCCATCATCGCCGCGCAGGCCGGTGAGCAGGGCCGGCCCTTCGGCGTGGTGGCCGATGAGATCCGCAGCCTGGCCGAGCGCACCGCGCGCTCCACGCGGGAGATCGCCACCATGGTGGGCGGCATCCGCCGGGAGGTGGACACGACGGTGTCCCTGGTGAAGGAGGGCCGCGAGCAGGCCAGCACGGGCGTGCAGTTGGGAGACCGGGCGGCCGAGGCGCTGATGGAGATCCGCACCATCACCCAGCGCACCTTCTCGGCGGTGGAGGCGACGCTGGCCGAGACGAAGCGGCTGGAGATCCAGGGCTCCACGGTGGTGGACGCCAGCCACCGGGTGGCGCGGCGCGTGGACGACGTGACGCGGGCGGCCATGGAGCAGGCGGGGCACGGACGAGAGCTGGTGCACCAGACGCAGCAGATGGCGAAGCTGGCGCAGGAGGCCTCGCAGAAGGCGGAGGGCCAGGCACGCACGGGCCGGGACTTGTCCGGCGCGGTGGTGCGGTTGAGCACGGCCATCGAGGAGATCCGCGCGGCGCACGGCGTGCTGATGCGCGGGGACGCGGCCATCGGCGAGGAGGTGGCGCGGGTGCGGGAGGACGCGCTGCAGGTCATCCGCATCGGCGACGGACTGAGCCGCACGGTGGAGCAGCTGGCGCACGAGGCGGCCAGCCTGGATGGCGAGGTGTTCCGCTTCCGGCTTCCGGAGCCGAAGACGGGCGGCACGGTGCGCGCGGGCATCCACCAGACGGCCTTCGTCCGGGCCCTGGGCGGGTTGGATCCGCTCTTCGCCGTGGACAACCAGCTGCTGGAGATGAGCTGCTGCGTCTTCGCCAACCTGCTGCGGCTGGACGACGGCGTGCTGGTGCCGGACCTGGCCGAGCGCTGGGAGGCGGATCCCTCGGCGCGCCGCTACCGCTTCCACCTGCGCCAGGGCGTCACCTTCCACGATGGGATGCCGCTGACGGCGCGGGACGTGAAACGCCACTTCGAGCGGCTGTTGGACCCGGCGGTGAAGTCGCCGGACCGCACCCTGCTGGAGGACGTGGAGGGCGCCCGGGCCTTCGCCTCGGGCCAGGCGCGCGAGGTGACGGGCATCGAGGTGCTGGATGAGCAGACGCTGGAGATCCGCCTGGAGGAGCCCAAGGCCTTCTTCCTGCAGTTGATGGCGCTGCCGCGCACGGCGGTGGGCCGGGTGAGCCCGAGTGGACAGGTGCTCGGCACGGGCCCCTACCGGCAGGTGGAGTTCGGGCAGGAGCTCATCGTGCTCGAGCGCAACCCCACCTACTGGCGCCAGGGACAGCCGCTGTTGGATCGGCTCGAGTTCCACCTGGTGGACTCGCGCGAGCAGGCCGTGCTGGCCCTGCAGGAGGGCAAGGTGGACCTCGTCTCGCACCTGTTCTCCATGCACGTGGGCTCGCTGGAGGTGGACGGGCAGCAGGTGGTCACCAGCACCACGCCGTCCACGTCGTTCCTCGGCTTCAACCTGCGCGAGGCGCCGTACAACGACGTGCGGGTGCGCAAGGCGCTCCGGGCGGGAATGGACTTCCAGGGGCTGGTGGATCGCTTCCACAAGGGCGCGCGCATCGCCCGCACGGTGACGCCGCCGGAGCTGCTGGATGACGAGGGCCGCCTGCCCGAGCCCCGGCTGGACATCCCCCTGGCGGAGCGGCTGCTGCGCGAGGCCGGTATCCGGGTGTTGCAGCTCACGCTCTACTTCGCGAAGGGACGGGACACGACGGCCGAGGACGCCGTGCTCTTCCGGCCGCTGCTCGAGGCGGGGCTGCTGGAGCTCAAGCACGTGGAGCTGCGCGCGGAGGAGTTCGCGGAGCGGCGGCGCGAGGGACGGCTGCCGGCCTTCCGGGTGGGGTGGATCGCCGACTACCCGGACCCGGACAACTTCCTCCACTTCCACCTCAATTCGAAGGCGCAGACCGTCTACTCGATGGGCTACCGCAACGTGGAGTTCGACAGGCTGACGACGGAAGCGCGCATCACCGTGGACCCGGAGCAGCGCAAGCAGCTGTACCGGCTCGCGGAGAAGATCGCCCACGACGAGTGCCCCGTCATCCCCATCTTCCACCACCGTGTGTACGCGGCGGCGAGCGGGCTGGTGCAGGGGCTGCGGCTGCACCAGACGCCTCCGCAGGTGCGCTTCGAGGACCTGTGGCTGGAGAAGCAGGAGCAGCGGCTGGAGCGGAGGAGCTGAGGCTCAGGGGCTCGCGCGCCGCGAGCCGGAGACGCCGGACGCCTGGGACCACCCGCGCGTCTCCGCCGTGATGAACGGCTCGAGATTGAACGCCTCCAGCCGCCAGGTGCCCTCCCGCTCGAGCACGACGTAGACGGAGTGCCCCGCGTAGGTGGCCCCCACCACGCGGGGAGTCCCGGGCAGCGGGCACATCATCAGCCGCTCGCCCGCCGCGAAGACCTGGAGGTGGGCCCGCGTCACGCCCTCGAGCCGCATGCTCGTCACGGTGCTCACCCCACCGCCCTGGACCAGCGCGGCCTCGTGAAGCACCCCGGGAGCCTCGTCCGGGAAGACGGGCACCTCCCAGCGGACCGCGCCGCCTCGCGCGTCGAACGCGCGCAGCAGCACCCCTTCCTCCTCCAGAGCGCAGGCCGTGCCGTCGGTGCGCGGACACGTGCGGGCGAAGGCGTAACCGGTGTCCTCCAGCAGCAGCACGGGCTCGTCGAGCGGCCGGACCGCCGGTGTGCCGGCGTCCCATCGCGCCACGGAAGGCAGGCCCCCATCCACGCCCACGAAGGCGCGCGTCCCCGCGAAGAGCCAGTCCCCCGCCACGGCCAGCGAGGCCCCCGACTCCGGCACCTCCTCGAGCAGCGGGACGGCGCGGAAGCCCGTGCCTCCGTCCTCGGGCTCGGCGCGCACCAGGGGCCCGCCCGCGGCGAAGAGGAATACCTCTCCGCGCGAGTCCAGCGCCACTCGTGATTCTTCCGCGAAGCCCTCCATGGTTCCCTGGCGCAACACGCCGCCATCCGAGGCGAGCACCACGAGCGCCGGGTTCCCACCCGTCCACGACACGAGCGACACCACGTTCCCCTCGGGTCCGAGCGCCACGCGCCCCGCGCCGGTGGAGGGAGCCCCCGCTCCCGGAGGCGCTTCGAGGCTCGCGAGGGGAACGCGCCACTGGGGAGCCCCCGTCGCCGAGGAAGCATAGGACTCGAGCGCCCCCGGCGCGTGCAGCACCACGCCCGCGTCCGAGACGGCGAGCAGCGCGCGCGCCGTGCCCTCCGGATAGGGCGTCTCGAAGCGCAGGAAGCCCTCGCTCGTATAGGACACCAACCGGCAGCCGGCATCGCCGTCACAGACCGACGCGAAGAGGGACTCCCCCTGCGAGAGCAACACCGGCCCGACGGGCGAGAACGAGGGCTCACCACCGAGCTCCTGGGCGAAGGCGGGCATGAGCTCCGTCACGTCCGGACGCACGCACTCGCCGGCAGTGCAGTGGCCCTCTCCCTGGCAGGGCGTTGCGGGCGAGCAGAGGAAGCCCTCGGGGGTGGGGACCTCGCGGCAGGTGCCGGAGAAGCACAGCCGGGCGGTGACACAGTCCACCTTGCCGCAGACGGAGAGGTCGCGGGCATCCACCTCGGTGCACCCCTGCTCGCGGTCGCACAGGCCCACGCGGCAGGGGTTTGCCGGCGAGGGACAGGCCACCGGCGAGGTGATGCACCCCTGCTCCGGCGAGCACGCATCCCGGGTGCACGGGTTGCCATCGTCACACGTGCGCGGCGAGCCCACGCAGGCCCCCGCCTGACAGCGTCCATTCTCCTGACACCGGCTGCCGGGGATGCACGCGGCGCCGTCCGGAGACTCCGACTCCACGCACACGCCCGTCTCCAGCTCGAAGCGGGACTGGCGGCACGGCGCCGAGGGCACGCACGCCAACGGTCGCACGCCCTGCCCTCGCAGGGCCACCTCCACCGTGCGCCCTCCAGAGGATAGAACCAGCGTGCCCTCCGCCGGACCATTGCCCGCCGGGAAGAGCACCTCCAGCGGCACGGAGCTGGCACCCGGGACGGACACCTCGGCCTCGGCCAGGGAGAAGGGACCGCCGCGCACCGCGGCGGAGACGGTGACACTGGAGCGGCCGGTGCCCACCACCGTCACGGGGCGGCGCGCCGTGTCGCCCTCGAGCACCCGGCCGAAGTCGAGCACCCGCGCCTCCACGTCGAAGTCCCCGCGTGTGCCTCCCACGGGCGGCTCGTCACACCGGCAACCGCCAGCGAGCACGAAGGCCACGAGAAGCAGCAACCACGGATGGGAGCGGAGCATGACCGCCACTTGATCGCGGCTCCGCGCGTGCGCTCAACGCCTCCCGAGGACGACGGATGGATGAACGACAGTTGAGGGAGTTGGTGCTCAGCCCCGTTGCGTGGCAACGAACTCCGCGGCGAGGTCGAGGAACTTCATGATCACCTTGACGTGGTCGCCACCGCAGTCGTCGAGAAACTTCTTCACCCAACCTCCACCCTCGGGGAACTCGTGCTTCACGTCCACGAGCCAGTCCACGAACCGGCCCCACTCCTCATCGGTGAAGCCGTTGCGGTAACAGCAGTGCAGATAGCCCGCGATATAGGACCACATGTTCTCGGCGTTCTCGGCCCCGAAAAACAACCACAAGGGCCGCCCCCTCCGGGCCTCCTCCCGGATCCCCATCAACACATCCAACACGAAGACGGGACGGTCACGCTCCGAAGGGGTCGAGCTCCGCGCGCTCATAGGCTGCTCACCACTTCCAAGAGAGGAACACCATCGTGCGCCACCAACCGTTTGAGGTACTCACTCAGAACCATTCCCTCCGGCCCGGTGAAGGCATCATAGACCTTGTCCTTCATCATGACCGCGTAGTGCGTGCCCATGTCGGATACCTGAATGGTGCTCTTCGGGTCCCCTGCTACAGGTCCCACCGCCGAGCTCAGGTGGTCTGCGCCTTCCGCTTCGCCAGGGCGCGCACCAGCGCCGCCACCACGCCCACCACCACCAGCCCGAGGACGGCCCACTGGTAGCGCCACATCAGCTCCTCCAGCCGCTCCAGGTTGCCGCCCACCGCCGCGCCCAGCGCCAACACCAGCCCCGTGTGCGCCATCGCCGACAGCGCCCCGAGTATCAGCGCGTTGCTGCGCGGCATGTGCGCCGCTCCCGCCGCCACGAAAATCAGCCCCCGCACGCCCGGGATGAAACGGTTGGCCAGCAGCAGCCACGGCCCCTTGTGCCGCATCTGCGACTGCACCGCCTCCAGCCGCGCATGGCTGATGCCGAAGAACACATCCCCCGGCTTGCGCTCGAAGCGCCCCACCAGCCACCGTCCCACCTGGTAGTTGATGAGCGCTCCCACCACGCTCCCCACCACCACCACCAGGAACACCAGGGGCCAGGGATGCTCACCCCGGACCGCGTACACCCCGCCCAGCAGCGTGATGGTGTCCCCGGGGAACGGCGGCACCACGTACTCCACCGCCGCCGCCAGCCCGAGCACCAGCAGCCCCAGCAGTCCGATGTGGGAGATGAGGTTGTCGAGGAACTCGACCATGCCCCGGCAACCTAACCAGCGGCCACCGGAGGCGGCAGCACCACGCCGCCGTATTGTGAAGCTTCCAGCGTCCCGCACGCCGCCCCGATGTCCTTGCCTCCCGAATAGCGCCGCGCAATCGGCGCTCCCAGGATCTGCAGGTGGTCCCGGAACGCCTTCAACTCCTCGGCCGAGGGCGGCAGGTACTTGCCCGTTGGATCCGTCACATCAATCAGGTCCACCTTGATGGGGATGCCCTCGAAGGCCGTCTTCAGCGCCTCCGCGTCCTCGCGCCCCAGGTTGAAGCCGCTGATGGCCACGTAGGCGATCATCGCCCGCTCGCGCCGCACCGTGGCGTACTCGCGGATGGCGTCGATCAACTCCGGCAGCGGGTGCGTCTTCTCGATGGGCAGCACCTTCACCCGCTTCTCCGGGATGGCGCTCGTCACCGAGAAGGCCAGCCGGTACGGATGCCCCTCGCGCACGTAGCGCCGGATGGCCTGCACATGGCCCGCCGTGGAGAAGGTGATGGAGGGCCCGGCAATCGCGAAGCCCGCCGGGTGGGAGAGGATCTGCGCCGCGCGCAGCGTCTCCGTGTAGTTGAGCAGCGGCTCCCCCATCCCCATGAACACCACGCCGCGCACCGGCCGGTCCGCCTCGGCGCGGACCTGCATCACCTGGTCCAGAATCTCCCAGGTCTGCAGGTTGCGCTTGAAGCCCAGCTTGCCCGTCATGCAGAAGTCACACGCCAGCGCGCAGCCCACCTGGCTGGAAATGCACACCACGTACTTGTGGTCGAAGATGGGGATGCGCACCGCCTCCACCCGGCCCCCCAGGGGCGAGGCGAAGAGGTACTTCACGAAGCCGTCGTCGGCCTTGCGCCGCTCCACCACCTCCAGGCGCGTCATCTCCGTGTTTTCCCGCAGGAATTCCGCGACGCGCCGCGGTACCTGCGGCGCCTGGCACACCTCCTCGAGCGAGGAGGCCCCATGGGCGAACACGGAGGCGAACACCTTGCGCACCGCGACCGCGGAGGGCTCCACGGGGGCAAGGGCCTGCTGCAGCTCCGGCAACGACAGCGACTTCAGGTTGAGCTTCACGAAGCGCTCTTGATGCGCGCGCGTAGGTATTCGGTGAGCTTGGTGGAGACTTCCTTCGGCATCTGCTGGGCCATCGCACGCTTACACAGCCCCGGCGTGGCCTTGTAGGTCCGCAGGAAATCGACGCATGGCGCGCACCCGGACAGGTGCTCGCGCAGGTGTTGTGACTCCTCGGGCGACATCTCGCCATCGAGGAAGTCCAACAGGAGGTTGATGGCGTCTTTACACGTGTACATCCGGACCTCGGCCGTGGACTGCCTCGTCATTCACGAAGATGCCCAGCCTCCCGATGGGTTTCACCCGCCCGCACTGCCTTCTTGATTGTAGAACCGGTCAATGGCTTCGCGAAGCGCGAGCCGTGCGCGGTGCAACCGGCTCTTGATGGCGGGGATGGAGTCCCCCGTCACCTCGGCGATCTGTTCGTAACTGAGGCCCTCCACGTCTTTCAAGAGAAAGACTTCCCGGTACCCCTCGGGCAGGCGGTCGGTCGCCCCCTGGATGGCCCGCCCGAGCTCCGCGTCCAGAATCTTGCCCTCGGCGCTCCGGCTCCAGTCCTGGGGGGGGTACTCGGCCAGGCTCCCCCGCTCGGTGAACTCCGGGCCCTGGAGCTCCTCCTCGGCCGCCTGCACCACCCGCCGGTGCCTCAGCCGCATCAGCGCGTTGTTGGCGGCGATCCGGTGCACCCACGAGCCGAAGGCCGCGTCCCCCCGGAAGTCCTTGAGGTGTTGATAGGCGGACAGGAAGGTGTCCTGGGTGATTTCCGCGGCATCCGCCTCCGAGCGCGTCATCCGCAGCGTCAGGCCGTACACCTTGTCCCGATGGGCCTCCACCAACGCCTCGAAGGCGCTGATGTCGCCGGCCTGGGCCCGCGCCACGAGCTGCCGGTCCTCTTCCTTGACGGCCTCGTCGGACATCTCATCGGACATTGGGGGCGCACCCTTCCAGTCATGCCGTGCCCCGTCAAGACCGCTTTCCAGGACGGCGGGCCGGTGGACGGCTCACGTGTTGACTGTCCCGGATCCACAACCGGTAGGGCTCCCGGGCCCACTCCCCGGCGTAGTCCACCCCGATGCGTGGGCCCCGTGCCACCCGGGCCTCCGGCACCGGCTCGCCCGGCGTCAGGTGGAGGGCCGCGTCCTGCAAATCCCAGCGGTTGTGGGCCAGCGTCAGCCCCAGGGCCCGGCACAGCCGCCCCGGCCCGTCCGTCCGGGCGTCCTCGGGCAGGCCCTCCACCGGCTCCACCGCCCGCACCAGCACCGCCGAGCCCACCCCCTCCTCGTCCGTCACCACGTTGAAACAATGGTACATGCCGTAGATGAGGTAGACGTAGGCCCGTCCCGGCGGCCCGAAGAGGACCTCGGTGCGGGGCGTGCGCCCCTTGGAGGCGTGGCAGGCCAGGTCGTGCTCGCCCACGTAGGCCTCCGTCTCCACGATGCGGCCCACCCGCCGCCAGCCCCCCTGCTCGAGGACGAGGTGGGTGCCGAGCAGTTCCCGGGCCACGGTGAGCGCGGGGCGCGCATAGAAGGAGACGGGGAGTCGCACAGGACGAGAACGGATGCCGCCCCCCCCGCCTGCCGTCAATGGCCGGGGCCAGGAGGGGGCCCGGGGGGTCTCCCCAGGCGGACAGGCGGACAGGATGACGCCCGCCTGAGCGCAAGGACAGTTCACACCCGGGGGCACGTGGTGCATTGTGCGCCCACCATGGCTTCCACCGGCCGGCTCTCCGGTCTCCTGCTCCCGCTCTTCTCCCTCCGCTCGAAGACCGACTTCGGTATTGGCGACTTCGGCGGTTTCGACGGCCTCTTCCAGTGGATGGAGGCGGCGCGCCAGCGCCTGCTGATGCTGCTGCCGCTGCTCCCCACGTCTCCGGGCGACCCCAGCCCCTACTCCACGCGCTCGGCGTTCGGGCTCAACGCGCTCTTCATCAACCTGGAGAGTGTGCCCGAGTTCCACGCCACCGGCGGCGAGGCGGCGCTCTCCGACGAGGAGAAGCGGATGCTCGCCGAGGCGCGCGCGGCCCCCCGCATCCGCTACGACCTGGTCTTCCGCCTCAAGGGCGCGGCCTTCCGGCGGGCCTTCGACCACTTCGACCGCACCGAGTGGCCCCACGCCCCGCGCGCCAGGGAGTTCGACACCTGGCGCAAGCAGCAGGGTGAGTGGCTGGAGAGCTACGCGCTCTACACCGCCATCTCCCATGAGCGGCACCAGGCGCCCTGGTGGGAGTGGCCGGAGCCGCTGAGGAACCGGGAGCCCAAGGCGCTCGAGGCCGAGACGGCGCGGCTGGAGCACGAGGTGCGCTACCACGCCTGGCTGCAGTGGGTGGCCGAGGTGCAGTGGAACGCGGTGCGCGAGCGGGCCCGGGCGCGCGGCGTGCTGCTGTGCGGGGACGAGCCCTTCATCATCGGCCAGGACAGCTCGGACGTGTGGGCGCACCCGGACATCCTGCGCCGCGACGCGCGCCTGGGCGTGCCGCCGGATGCCTTCTCCGCCACGGGCCAGGACTGGGGCCTGCCCTACTTCGACTTCGAGCGGATGGAGAAGGACGACTACCGCTGGCTCAAGTCGCGCGCCGTCAAGGCCGCCAGCTACTACGACCTGCGCCGGGTGGACCACGCGGTGGGCTACTTCCGCCAGTGGATCCGCGACGAGAAGACGCCCACCGGCCGCTTCATCCCCGACACCGAGGAGGCCTGGAAGCGCTACGGCGAGAAGAACTTCCGCCTCCTGTCCAAGGACGCGGGCATCGTCGCCGAGGACCTCGGGGTGATTCCGCCCTTCGTGCGCGCCATCCTCAAGGACCTGGGCCTGCCGGGCTACCGGGTGATGCGCTGGGAGCGCGACGACGCCGTCTACCGCAACCCGCACGAGTTCCCCGCCGTGTCGCTCGTCACCACCGGCACCCACGACACCGAGCCCGTGGCCGACTGGTGGGAGAACGCCGCCTCCCAGGAGGAGCGCCTGGCCATCGCGCGCGTCTACCCCGAGTTCCAGGGCCTGGGCGTCACCAAGGAGTTCTCCCCGGACATCCACCGGGCCATGCTCGCCGCCGCGCTCAACGCGGGCAGCGACTTGTGCGTGCTGCCCTGGCAGGACGTGCTCGGCACGCGCGACCGCATCAACCTGCCGGGCTCCATGAGCGACGCCAACTGGTCCTACCGCATGAGCCAGAACGTCGAGGACCTGCTGTCCACCGAGGAGACGCGCAAGGCCGCCGAGCGGCTGGGCCTGCTCACCGCCTCGGCGCGCCGCTGAGGTGTCCGCACCGGCCCGGGCCCCTCTCCCCGGAGGGGGCCCGGTGCCACCGCGCTACCTCCGCCCTACCTCGGCGTCATGCACTTCACCTGGCCGGGGAAGCCGTCGAAGATGGCGCACTCGTTGCCCTGTTTGGCGCACTGCAGCCGCTCGCACACGTCGAGCGTGAGGCACAGCGCGGGCGAACGGCCGTACTCGAAGAACACCTCGAGACAGGCCTCATCCGCGTATTGGCAGCCAAAGGTGGTGCAGTAGGTGAGTTGCCTGTCCGGCGAGCCCAACGTCTGCCCTTCGCGGATCTGCACGACCTCGTCCTCGCTCACACCGCACGAGGTGAGCACCACCAGCGCCGCCGCCAGGAATCCTCTGATTGGCCATGACATACGGCCCCACTCTGGAACAGGCGGGCGCCGGATGCACGTCCCACGCGCCTCCGGGCGCGATCCAGCGGACAGAGCCGCCTCCCCGGAGGGCATCAAATGTCCGCTGGCGGAGACGCTCCACGCGGAGCGGGTGCATCCCGGGCCGTCCGGGCTATGTATCCCAGGTGGACGTCGCGGACTCCCTTCTTCGCCAACTGCTTCGCGGTACCCGCCTCCTGCTCCTCCTCGCGGCCGGGTGTGGCTCCTCCTCGCGCGCCACCCGGCCGGACCAGCCCAAGGTGGTGGACCTGAAGATCGAGGGCGCCGACGAGGTCAAGGCCTCCGACATCAAGGAGAAGATCGTCACCAGTGAGACCCCCTGGTGGGAGCCGCTCAACCCCTTCGTGGGCCCCAACTACTTCGACGAGAACGCGTGGCTCGCGGACCTGCGGCGCATCAAGCGCTTCTACCAGTCGCAGGGCTACTACCAGATGCAGCTCGAGTCGGAGCAGCTCGAGGACACGGTGGTGCACAAGGGGGAGCACGCCGTCGCGCTCCGGGTGAAGGTGGCGCAAGAGGGCAATCCCACCCGGGTGGGCACGTTCGAGGTGAAGGGGATGGAGGGGCTGCCGCCGGAGCACGCCGCGCGGGTGCTGGCGGAGCTGCCGCTGGAGCCGGCCCGGGAGGGCGAGGAGCGGCCCATCTTCCGCGAGGAGGGCTGGGAGGAGACGAAGGAGCTGATGCAACAGCGCCTGCGCGAGCTGGGCTACGCCGAGGCGGAGGTGGGCGGCGAGGTGCAGGTGGACCTGGCGACGAGCGAGGCGAAGGTGCTGTTGGAGGTGAAGCCGGGCCTGCGCTACCGCTTCGGCAACATCTTCGTGGCCACGGACGCCAACCCGCAGGTGAAGCCGCGGCGCATCATCGAGCAGGCGCAGGGCGCCATCCGCAAGGGCGAGTGGTACAGCGAGTCGGCGCTGTCCGAGGCCCAGTCGCGCGTGTTCCGCATGGGCGTGTTCGGCGCGGTGAAGGTCAACCGCGGCGCGCCGGACCGCGAGGCCCGCACGGTGCCGGTGGTGGTGGACGTGCGCGAGGCGCCCTTCCGCTCCATCCGCCTGGGTGGCGGCATCGGCCTGGACGCGGCCCGGCAGGAGGTGCGCGCGGTGGGCGAGTGGACGGACCGCAACTTCTTCGGCGGCCTGCGCCGGCTCACCGTGGGCGGCCGGGTGGGCTATGCCTTCATCCCCGACATCCGGGCCGCCTTCGATCGAATCGACTCGAATGGGGACGGCGTGTTGGACGCCCCCAACCTCAGCACCCCCCACGGCCTCGTCTTCCAGCTGTCCACCCAGTTCGAGCAACCGCGCTTCCTCGCCCGCGACCTGCGGCTGCAGACGACGCTCACCGGGGAGCGCGGACTGGAGCAGGCCTACAACTTCATCGGCGGGCGCCTGCGCGGCGGCGTCATCTGGCAGCCCTACCCCGAGTTCTCCCTCTTCCCCAGCTACAACCTGGAGATCTACCGGCTCCAGGGCCAGCGGGGCCTGCAGGACCAGACGACCGTGCCGCCCCTCGTGCTGGGCTGCCCCGCGGGCGGTGGCGCGGACACCTGCAACATCTCGGTGAGCTACCTGGAGCAGGTGGCGGAGTGGGACCGCCGCAATGATCCCATCGCGCCGAAGCACGGCTTCTACACCGCGCTGTCGCTGCAGGAGGGCGGCGGACCCCTCCAGGGCGACTACGACTTCCTGCGCGTGCTGCCGGACGTGCGCGGCTACTACACGTTCGGTGACAGCGAGCGCTTCACCCTGGCGGCGCGGCTGCGGCTGGGCACGCTGCTGACGCCCGTGGTCACCAACGAGGCGGGCGAGCGCATCCGCCAGGAGAGCGCCATCGTCAACCGCTTCTTCGCGGGCGGCGGCGCCTCCATGCGCGGCTTCAACAGCCGGCGGCTCTCGCCCATGAACCGGATCAGCAAGGACGCCACCCTGTCCCCCTCGGACCAGATCGTCCCCATCGGCGGCAACAGCCTCGTGGAGACCTCGGTGGAGCTGCGCATGAAGCTGATCGGCAACCTGTACCTCGCCGCCTTCCATGACACCGGCCTCGTGGGCGCTGGACCGTTGAACATCGGCGCCCACCAGTCCGACGTCCGCAAGGAGAGCGGCCGCGTCTTCGGGGACTACCACTACCAGGCCGTGGGGCTCGGTGTGCGCTATGTCACCATCGTCGGCCCCCTGCGGCTGGACCTGGCCCGGAGGTTGAATATCGGCAGGCCCCTGCCCATCTTCGACCCGGCCTCCGGAGCGACGGAAACACTGGGGGGACTGGGGGATTGCTTCGGACTCGGTGGAGTGGACCCCACCGCGGCGGCCACCCACCTCTATGCTGGAAGCCCGGAAGGACTCTGCACGTTCTTCCTGTCGATCGGAGAAGCGTTTTGAAGAAGCACCGGGGTCGATGGCTACTGTGGGGACTGCTCGGTCTCCTCGGGCTGGTGCTGGTGCTCGTGGCCGGCGTGCTCATCTATGCCACCGGACCCGCCGGTGAAGCCCGCCTCCAGGCGCTCGTCGTCCAGCAGGCGAACGAGCAGCTCGCGGGCAGGCTGGAGGTGGGCGGGATGGACATTGGCCCGCGCTCCGTCGTCCTCACCGGCGTGAAGCTGTACGACCCCGAGGGCGAGCTGGTGGCGGAGATAGAGCGGGTGGAGGCGCAGCTGGCGCTCACCCCGCTGGCGAGCAAGCACGTGGTGCTCCGCTCCGCCCGCGTGGAGCAGCCCCACCTCTACCTCCGCCAGGACGAGCGCGGCCTCAACCTCTCGCGCGCCATCGAGTCCCGGAAGCCCCCGCAGCCCGAGGACCCCAACGCGCCGCGCGGCACCCTGCGCTTCACCCTCGAGGACTTCCAGCTCGAGGACGGCTCCGTCGACTACGTGGCGGAGGCCCCCGAGGGCAACCGCGAGGTGCGCCTGGATGACCTGGATGCCACGGGCGCGGCCTCCTGGGCCTCGGCCACCGAGGCGCTCGACGCGAAGCTCGATGCCACCGCCAGCCTCGGCAAGCCCGTGACGGGCCCGGTGCGCCTGGCCCTGAAGGCCCAGGGCGAGGAAGGCAAGCTGAGCGCCGACGTGGACATGAGTGGCCCGGGCCTCGAAGTGAAGGCCACCGGTGGACTGGAGGGCGAGAAGCAGGCCCGCGTCGAGGTGAAGCAGCTCAGCGTGGCCCCGGAGACGGCGCGCGCCTTCCTGCCCTCCTACCCGCTGGCCGCGCCCGTCACCCTGTCGGGCACCGTGGCCCAGGCGGGAGACACGGTGCGGGTGGACCTGGATGCGAAGGCCGCCGACGGCACCGCCGAGGTGGAGGGGGCGCTGGATGTGGAGCGGCTGCGCACCGACGGCCTCACCGCCCGCGTGCGCCAGCTGGACCTGGGGAAGCTGCTGGGCGGCGGACCGAGCACCGTGCTCGCCGCGGACCTGCGCGTCACCGGCGGCGGCAAGAGCCTGGAGACGCTCGATGGCACGGTGGACCTCACCATGCCCCCCTCGCAGGTGGGAGGCCGGACGCTCGGCCCGGTGGAGCTGCACGCGAGCGCGAAGCAGGGCCGCTTCGAGCTCTCCCAGCTCACGGCCCAGGCCCCCGGCGCCAGCCTCGACGCGCGCGGCGGCGGCACCCAGGAGGACCTGCGGCTCGAGGGCCGGCTCGTGGCCTCGGACCTGGACGCCTTCGCCAACACCGTGGGCCGTCTGGGGAGTGGCGAGCCCCTGCCCCTGTCGGGCCGCGGCTCGCTGGACTTCACCGTGTCCGGCCCGGCGCGCCACCCCGCCGCCAGTCTCCAGGGTGGATTCGAGGCCCTCGCCTGGGCGGACACGTCCGTGCAGGGCCTCACGCTCGACGCGCGGGTGCCCGACGTCACCCAGCCCCTCACCACGGATGCGACGCTGAAGGCCACGAAGCTGAGCGCCGCCGGCCGCACCTACGAGGACCTGAACGCCTCGCTCGTCACCCGCGGCCGTGCCCTCGAGGCCACCGTGACCACCGGCGGTGCCACGAACCTCCTCGTGGCGCTCAAGGGCACCGTGGACAAGGACAACGAAGGCCTCGGGCTCGACACGCTCACCCTGCGCTACCCCGAGGCCGGCTGGACGCTCCAGCGCCCCACCCACCTGGGCTGGGGCAACGGCCGCGTGGAGGTGGCCACGGAGAAGGAGCCCCTCACCCTCGCCTCCGGGCCCCAGGCCCTCTCGCTGTCGCTGCGCATGGAGGGCGAGCGCATCAACGCCCGCACCGAGCTGCGCGACTTCGACCTCGGAAAGCTGCCCAAGGCCTTCCTGCCCGCCTCGCTCGACGTGGACGGCCAGCTCTCCGGGCAGGTGGCGGTGAACGGCCGCATGGCCCGGCCGGACGCCACGGTGGACCTCACGCTGCGCGGGGGCCGCTACCAGCAGTACGCGGACCTGGGCTTCGACCTGCGGGGCCGCTACGTGCGCGACCGCGCCACCGGCACCTTCGCCGCCAACGCGCCCGCGGGCCGCATCTCCGCGAAGTACGACGTGCCGGTGCAGGCGCTGATGCAGCACCGCCGCGAGCCCGTGGACCTGGAGCTCACCCTGGACCAGGTGGACATCGGCCCCGCGCTGCGCATGGCCGGACAGCCCGAGTCCGCCACCGGCATGCTCTCCGGCAACATGACGCTCCAGGGCCTGGCGAATGATCCGCGCCTGCAGCTCACGCTGAAGGGCTCGGGGCTGCGCTACTGGGGTGTGCCTCCGCGGCAGCCTCCGCCCGTGGTGCTCGCGCCGGGCTCGCTGCCTCCCGAGCTGCGCGGAGAGCCGCTCGGCTTCGAGCTCACCGCCCGCTCCGATGACCAGGACGGCACGCTCAGCGCGAGCCTGGACCTGCACGGCATCGGCTCCAAGGCCACCGCCAGCCTCGCGACGCCTTTCACCCTCGGCCGGCTGCTGACGAACCCGCCCACGGCGGCGCAGGTGCTGGACACGCCGATGCGCGAGCTGCGCGCCGACATCAGCGAGATGCCCCTGGGGCTGCTGTCGCAGCTGGGCGTGGCCGATCGCGCGGGCGGCATGCTGTCGATGACGGCCAACGTCACCGGCCCCCTGCTGGCCCCCGTGGGCGAGCTGAAGGTGGAGGCGAAGCGGGCCACGGTGAATGGCATCCAGCCACTGGACGGCAACCTCGCGCTGAACACGGACAAGGACTCCGTGAGGCTGCAGCTCGTCGCGCGGCGGGAGAGCACGCTGCTGGCGCAGCTGGACGCCCACGTCGAGGCGCCCATCGCCGCCCTGCAGGACCAGGAGGTGGTGGGCTACATCCCCTTCACGCTCGCGGTGCGGGCCGGCCCCATCTCCCAGCGCGAGCTGATGGGCCTGGCGTCCTCCCACGCCGGAGGGCGGCCGGGCTCGGTCTGCCGGACCGAGGAGCAGGACTCGCGAAGCACCGACATCCAGAACGTCCTGTCGCTGAACCTGCGGGCGCGCGGCACGCTGGCGGATCCGCAGGTGGACCTCACCGCCGGAGTGCAGAACATCGGCTTGAGCCAGATTGGCCTCGGCCAGGCGCGCCTCCACTACACCTACGAGGACGCCCGCTCCGTGTTCAACGCGCTCCTGTCCGCGCCCCGGGGCGGCACGATGATGGCCAAGGGCCAGGTGACGCAGGAGCTGTCCCTGCCCACGCTGCGCAAGGGCGTGGACTTCTCGCGGGCGCCGCTGGACGTGGACGTGGACGCGCACCAGTTCGACCTGTCCTTCCTCTCCGGCTCGCAGCTGCCCATGGTGCGCACCATCGGCGGCGTGCTGCGCATGGAGAAGGTGCACGTGGGCGGCACGGTCGGCGCGCCCACCTACCGGGGCACGCTCGAGTGGGTGAAGGGCCGGCTCGCCCTGGAAGGCATGGGCGACTACCAGGACATCCACGTGGCGCTCGACGTCACCGACAAGCACCTCAACCTCTCGGACCTCTCCGCGAGCAGCGGCGGCGGCACCCTGAAGTTCCAGGCCCGGGCGGATCGCACGTCGGCGGAGGCGTACTCGCTCACCGGCGAGGGCAACCTCGACGACTTCCCGCTCGTCTACGAGGACCAGCTCCTGGCGCAGCTGCGCCTGCGCACCGAGTTCGAGGGCGAGGTGTCCAGCCGGCTCGTCAACCTGCGCAACCTCTTCATCCCAGAGGCCCACATCCTCCTGCCCGAGGCCAAACGCAAGGATCTCCAGTCTCTGGACCGGCCCGAGGGCATCGTCCTGGTGTGCAACGGAACGCCGATGAAGGCATCCAGGCGCAAGCGGACGCCTCCCGCGGACACGGCCAGCCCGGGGACGGCCACGGGAGGCGCGGGCCCGGTGCACGAGGACGAGGAGCCGCAGCGCCAGTACATCGTCAACGTGAACGCGCCGAAGAACATCTGGGTGCGGGGCTCGGACGTCAACGCGGAGGTGGGCCTGTCGGAGAACTTCCGCGTCGAGTACTCGGACGCCACCTCCATCTACGGCGAGGTGCGCGTGCTGCGCGGCGAGGTGGAGGTGATGGGCCGGCGCCTCACCGTGCAGAACTCCAGCCAGGTGCGCTTCACCGGCCCGGCGGCCATGCCGTACATCAACGCCACCGCCGAGTACGCCAACGAGCGCGCGGGCGTGAAGGTCTTCATCACCGTGCGCGGGCAGGGCAAGGAGTTCACCATCAAGCCCACCAGCGAGCCGCCACTGCCGGAGACGGAGATCTACACGCTGCTGGCCACGGGCCGGCGCACGCTCAAGGCGGGCGGCGGCGGGTCGTCGATGAACCAGGAGCAGGTGGCCTCGGTGCTGGGCTCGGCGCTGGCCTCGCAGGCGCGCAAGGCCCTGGCCGCGAAGCTGCCGCTGGACGTGTTCACCATCGAGGCCGGCGAGGAGGGCTTCTCGGGGGCACGGCTGGAGGTGGGCACGTACCTCACGGATGACTTGTACCTGGGCTACACCGGACGCCTGGGCGCCGCGCAGACCCAGTCCGGCTCCAGCACCCGGCGCGAGAACAACAACGCCGTGCGGCTGGAGTACCAGTTCAGCCCGCAGTGGAGCGTCGAGGGCGAGTACGGAGACGCCCAGCAGGGCGGCGCGGACGTCATCTGGAGCAAGGACTACTGACAGCCCGGCGGCTTGACGGGCGTGCTTGCGCTCCCGTGTGGGACGTATGAACGTCATCTACGAGGACCGGGAACTAGCAGGCGAGCGGCTGGAACTGACCGATAACAAAGAGGGCAACTACTATCTCGGTCCGAACCTGACGCTGCGGCGCTGCACGGTGGTGACTCGCGTGAGTGCGGGCTGGCTGCACATCCTGCCCACGCGCTTCATCGACTGCACCATTCAGGTGAAGCAGGAGCTGAAGCATCATGATTGGTCGAGCGCGTTCCTGAAAGGCTGCCGGTTCACCGGACGTCTGACGGACTGTGACTTCGGACACCGGCTGCCGCACTTACCGGGCCGGGAGAATGGCGGCATCGAGGACTGCGACTTCACCGAGGCACGACTGCAGGGCTGCCGGTTCCACAGCTGTGACATGCGGACCCTGCGCCTGCCTCCCTGGCCCTGCTTCACCATCCTGAATCCCCTCGGCAGGAGCCAGGAATTGAGCAGCCTCAAGTGGCCGGGCCGGTCCGATATCATCGTGGCCAATCCCGACATGGACCCGCCGTCCACCGTGGCCGTGACCTATCACGCCCCCACGGTCGCCAAGCGGTACGGGACCACCCCCGAAGAGCTCAAGTCCGTCCTCGAGAAGCTCGACTACATCGTCTACTGACGGCTCACCGCCCCACGGGCCGCAGGCAGTCCAGCTCCAGGTCCAGCAGGAAGGACAGGAAGGCGTTGTCCCCCACCTGCGCGCGAGCCTCCTCCACCCGAGCCCGCGCCGCGTCCCACTCCCCTCCCCGCTTCAGCCGCGTGGACTCCAGCACGCGCCGGTTGGCCTCCAGCTCGCGCGACAGCCGCACCCCGTCCAATCCCTCTCCCCGCACCAGCGCGGGACGCTCCGCCATAGCGAGCAGCGCCTCCGGGTCGAATGGCTTGTCCGCGTTGAACAAGAAGTACTCCACCGCCGGGTGGTCATCCGTCACCGGCGCATAACCCCGCGTCCAGCGCCGCAGCGCCTCCGTGCCCGCCACGTACGTGCCCATCAGGCCATACGGCGAGGTGAAGCCCACGTCCGCCAGCGAGCGCGCCACTGTCGTCTGCGCCCACCGCGCCTCCCAGCCCGTCACGTCCACTCCCAGCGGCCGGTCCGCCGCCACCAGCACTGCCTCGTAGTCCGAGGGAATCCACAGCGTCACCTCGGAGAAGGCCTCCAGCAGCGAGGCCACCATGCCCCGCGTCAGGTTGTCCGGCTGCTGCTGCAAGGGAATCCATTGCGCCAGCACGCCTCCCGGCGCCAGCCGCTGCTTCACCTCCCGGTAGAACTCCGTGGTGTAGAGCCCCACCACCCCCGCCGAGCGCGGCGGCGGCGGCTCGAAGGAGATGACGTCGTAGCGTCCCTGGGCCGTCAGCAGGAAGTGGCGCCCGTCGTCGAACACCACGTGCGTGCGCGGATCCTCCGCCGCGCCGTGGTTGTGCTCGGCGAAGTGGGGCGCCGCGGCCAGCACGTCCGGATTCGTGTCCACGATGGTGAGCGAGCGCAGGCCCGGGTGGCTCGCGAACGAGCCCGCCGTGCTGCCCGTGCCGAAGCACACCTGCAGCACCTCCCTCGGCTCCGGGTGCAGCAGCATGGGCAGGTGCGCCAGCGTGGCCATGTAGCGCTTCCTCGGCAGCGCCGTGTTCGCGTACGACACCGAGCCGAACAGCAACTGCTGGTGGCGGAAGCCCCGCTCCCGGCACCCCGGGCCACACGCGTACAGCCCCGAGTCACACACCGACTCGCTGTCGTACTCGAGCACCGCCAGCGCGCCGTCCACGCCCTCGCGCACGAAGCGCACCCGTGAGTCCACATGGTCGGCGAAGGCGCGCACCAGCAAATCCCCCGGCACCATCACCACCGCCACCGCGAGCAGCGCCGCCCCCGCCCACATGCTCCGGCGGGCACGCGGCCGGGCCTCCGTGTCCAGCGCCTGCACCCCGAGCGCCAGCGCCATGTTGAGCGCGCACACCAGGACGAACGTCCACTGCGTCCCCACCGCCGGCACCAGCACGAAGCCCACCGCCAGCGAGCCCACGATGCCGCCCAGCGTATTCACCGAGTACAGCAGGCCCACGTTGCTGGCCGCGTTCGCCACGTGCCGCGTGGTGAGTTGCACCACCAGCGGGAAGATGACGCCGATGAGCGACGCGGGCACCAGGATGACGAGCGCCGCGTGCAGCAGCATGCCCACGTACACGGCATTGGGGCCCCAGCCTCCCACCAGGCCGGACAGCAACTGACTCACCGGGCGCGACATGCCCAGCAGCGCCATGGACAACAACCCCGCGAAGGCGAGCAGCGATTCCACCGTGACGAAGAGCTCCAGCTCGCGCACCCGCCCGGCCAGCTTCAGCGAGTACACGAACCCTCCCACCACGAGCCCCAGCAGGAACGTCACCAGCAGGATGGTGAAGGCATACGTGGTGGAGTCCAGCGAGGTGGACAGCACGCGGAACCAGAGCACCTCGTAGGAGATGGACGCGAAGCCACACAGCGCGAAGGCCGCGACGAGCAACGTGCGGCGCGAGCCCTGGAAGGCGGAGTCCCCACCCGAAACCTCGGGCGCCGCGGGCGCGGGGGCGGAGAGCGGCTCGGGGCGCAGCCACACGTGCAGGAGCACCACCGCGAGTCCCACGAGCACGTTGAGCCCCGCGGCGAGCGCCGCCGTGCGCCACAGCCCCACCGCGCCGATGAGGTAGAAACCCGCCAGCCCGCAGCCGAGCGCCGCGCCCAGCGTGTTGAGCGAGTACAGCACCCCGAAGGAGCGCCCCAGGCCCTCCAGCTCGCGCGCCACGAAGCGCATGAGCACGGGCAGCGTCCCGCCCATGACGAAGGTGGGCGGCAGCACCAGCAGGAAGGCCAGCACCCCGCGCACCGGCAGCGGCCCTCCGCCCGGCAGGCCCAGCACGGACAGCCACTCGGGCAGCGTGGCCAGCACCCGGGTGATGCCCAGCGCGAGCACGCCCGTGGCCGCCTCCAACAACCCATACGCCAGCAGCGGATGCTTCAGCCTGTCCGCCACCCGGCCCCACCCCAGGCTGCCCAGCACGAGCCCCGCCAGGAAGGCGGACACCACCAGGCTCGCCGCGAACGTGGTGTGGCCCACCACCAGCGTCAGGTAGCGGACCCAGATGACCTCGAAGACGAGCCCGCTCATGCCCGAGGCGACGAAGAGCAGACCCACGGCGGCGAACACTCTGGCGGAGATGCGATTCACGGGAGGTGCGACTCTACCCCGGCGCGCACCTCCCCGCCGCTCCGCCAGTACGCCCGGCAGGCGGGCTCAGCGGCCCGGAGCCCTCCCCGAGGGACGTACGCCCGCCTCCGTGGGACTCGGCTCGTCAGCGCAGACGCCCACAGCCCTCGCTCGGGGTCCTGTCCAGGGGTGAAGCTCACCTCATCCGACTGTCCACGTCACCGGGGCAAGCCCACTCGACTCCTCCCCCCTTTCCATTGACCTTCTTCTCGCTGCTCTCCATGGCGCTGCTGTGCCCGCTCGCGTGCGCGAGCACCAGCCCGCCGCAGGCGTATGCCTCCACCCGGGAGGCACTCGCGGACCTGGACGAGTTCGGCGCGCTTCTCATTCGGGCCGGTCTTCCTCCAGAGCTTCTGCCTTCGGGACGCGAGCTGTCCCCGGAGCAGGCGCGGCAACTCCGGTTGCAGCTCCACCTCTACCCGCTCCATCCGCCCAAGCCCGTCGAGCACGGCCCGTGGACGGTGGCGGACGTGCTGCTGCTCGACGTCACCCTCAAGAGCAATCCCATTTCGCGGGCCGAGCTGGGCCGTCGCATCCAGGAGTTCACGCCCCTCCTGGTGCTGCGCCCCGACGGCTACCTCGCCGAGGCGCTCACCGGGAAGGCTGAGCGGTGTGTGGGCCCCGTCGAGGTGAAGGACAACACCTACCGCTCCGGCATCTACGAGCTGGGCACCTTCTACAAGCTCGATGAGAACAACCAGCCGCAGCCCGTCTCCGTGGGTGGCCAGTCCGCCGCCCCCCGCTAGAACTCCTCGGCTTCCAGTGGGGCGACTTCCGCCACGACTTCGTCTCAACCAACGCCCACACGCGGGCCTCTTCCGGCCCTCTGCCGCCAGGATTCATCCCTGTCTCGTCCGTCCCCTCCACGCGGCCCCGCGGCCCGCCTCTCCTTCGAGTCTGGCGACTATCGCTACAGCGTCCACCGCCACCTCGTCACCCACCCCCAATACGACACCCTCCTGCTCGCCTCCCGCGAGTACACGCAGGGCGGCCCCGTCAAGCTGGTGGAGCTCAAGCCCGTGGTGCTGGAGGAGGGCTCGGAGGGACTCGAGCGCGTCCTCGAGGAGGTGCGGCTCGCCCGGTTTCTGCGCCACCCCAACATCGCCGCCGTGTACGGCTACGCGGTGCAGGGCAAGCTGCCCCACATCGTCATGGAGCACCTGCGCGGCTGCTACCTCCTCACCGCCATGGACGCCGCCGTGGCCGTGGGCCGCCGCCTGTCCCCGGCCTTCGCCGCCTACGTCGCCGCCGAGGTGGCGGACGCGCTCGACTCCGCCCACCGCTGCGAGGGGGACGACCGCAAGCCCCTCCACATCGTCCACCGGGCCGTGGGCCCCATGCGCATCCGCCTGGGGCGCAATGGCAGCGTCCAGCTCACCAACTTCGGCGCCGCCTACTCGGAGCTGCTCGGCCGCATCCGCTCGCCGGATGGGCTCCTCCGGGGAGATCCGGCCTACATCGCCCCGGAGATCCTCCAGGGCTTCCTACGGCCCGAACCCGGCCAGAGGGACTTGCTCACCCCCAGGAACCTCGACGGACGGGCGGACATCTTCTCCTTGGGCCTCGTGCTGCTGGAGATGCTCGTGGCGAGCTACCCATTTGATCCGCCCGACACCCTGTGGCGCGACGTGCAGCGCCGCTTCCCCTCCGAGGTTCGCAGCGAGGTGCCCACCTTCCTCGAGCTGGAGACGCTCGCCGACCGCGTGCTGCACTTCGGCCCGGAGGAGGTGCAGCGGATGGCCGAGGAGGTGCCACCGCCCCTGGGGCGGATTGTCACCCAGGCACTGCGCCCGGACCCCAGCGAGCGCTACGCGTCAGCGGACACGCTGCGTGACGAGCTGCGCGCCTACCTGCGTGGATTGCCGCAGCCCTTCGGAGCGAACGAGGCCGAGGAGGAACTGGCCGAGCTTCTCAAGGAAGCCTCCGACCTGGGCAAGCTCGCCGTCCACACGGGGGTGGAGACAGGCGTGCTCCCCGTTCCGCCCGACATGAGCTCCGACGACTTCCACTGAGACGCCCCATGCCCCAGGTACACAAGACGAAGGTACTGCTTGCCCGGCAGATTGGCGCCGTGGCGCGCGAAGCACGCATGAGAGCCGGAATCACCCAGGAGGAAGCCGCCGAGCGCGTCGGCATCGCGACGGAGGTGTACGGGCGCATGGAGCGCGGTAACATGCTCCCGAGCCTTCCCACGCTGGTGAAGCTGTGCCGGGCGCTGGGGATTGATGCCAACCCCCTGCTGGGGTTTTCCTCCTCGCAGCCTCCCGCGTGGCTCGCGTCCGAGACTCCCTCCGCGGCCGAGCCGTCCTCACTGCGGCGCCTCCTCCGTACGGCCCGCAGGCTGAATCCCCGCCAGCTCAGCGCGCTCCGGTCGGTGGCCGCCGCCCTGCTGCCCGCTCCGGACGCAAGGCCCGTGCGCCCCTCCAGACGCGCTGCCTCTTAACCCTGGTAGAGGCAACCAATGGAACACGAACAGCTACAGCCGGAGAAGCTTCAAGTGTCCTTGGGAGAAACGGCCCGCGCGGCACGCGAGCGGCGGGGCCTCACCCAGGCCCAGGTGGCGCAGCAAATGGGTCTTGCCCCCAACATCTACGGCCGCATCGAGCGCGGCGGAATGATGCCCGCGGTGCCCACGCTACGGAAGCTCGCGCTCACGCTGGCCATCTCCGCGGACACGCTGCTCGCATTGAGCCGTGAGGAGGTGACGGCCTCCGTGGAAGACCCCGCTCCCCAGGGCAACCTGTCGCCGGAATTGCTGCTCCTCGTCCGCATGCTGCGCGGGTGGAGCCCGGCGAAGGTGAAGCGGCTGATTCGGGTACTGAAGGTGATGGAGAACGCGCCCGACGACGAGTGAGCGGAGGCGCTGGGAATGAGGACGGCGTGAGTCATGCTATCCTCCGAACTCCGGAGGTTGACCCAATCCATGCAACTCCCGCCGTTCCGTCTGCCAGAGTCCGGGGACATCGTTGGTGACTACCGCCTCACGTCGAGGCTGGGGGATGGCGGACAAGGACTCGTCTTCAAGGCCGAGCGCGCGGGCCGCTTCTTCGTCATCAAGTTCTTCCGCGCCCGCGAGCTGGACGCATGGGGCCTCATGGAGGTGTCCATCCTCCAGAAGTTCAAGCACCCCAACATCGTCCGCGTCCGTGGCTACGACCGGTGGCCGGACCCGGACCTGGGCTACTTCTACATCGTCATGGAGTGGGTGGAGGGCCTGACGCTGGAGCAGTACGTCCTCACGGAAAACCCGTGTGCCCGCCGGAGCGCGGGCCTCATGCTGACGCTGGCTCGCACCCTCGGCGCGGTGCACCGCAAGAATGTCCTTCACCGCGATGTGAAGCGCGACAACATCCTCATCCGCTCGCGCGACGGGCAACCCGTGTTGGTGGACTTCGGCATTGGGGCCATGGCCGAAGCCACCCCGGTGCCCGGCTCCAGACTGCTTCCACCCGGGACGCAGGAGTACGTGAGCCCGGAGGCCTGGCGCTTCCTCGGGGAGAACGTGGGCGAGCCGGTCACGTACAAGTCCCAGGTGTCCGACGAGCTGTGGGCCCTGGGCGTCACCTTCTACTGGCTCCTCGCCAACCGGCTGCCGTTTGGCACGCGTCGGCGCCCGTTCCTGGTGAAGGCGATTCTCGGCCGCACGCCCCGGGCCCCTCACGAGTGCAACCCCCGGGTGCCAAGGGCGCTGAGCGACGTGTGCATGCGCATGCTGGAGAAGGAGCCGGCCGCGCGCTTCCCGGACATGGACGCGCTGGCCGCCGCGCTCGAGTCGGCGCTCGCGGCGGCACGGGACGACGCGAGCTGGGACGTGCCCCTGGGAGACCCGGACGCCCCCGAGGAGACGACGGCGGACGAGCCGCCAGCGCAGGTGCCCTGGGACGAGGAGGAGCTCGCGGTGCGCAGGTGCCTGGCCCCGCCCCGGCGTGGACGCAAGAAGCCGAGCACCGAGGAGAACCGTACCCCCATCGTCGCCGTGCCCCTCGTGCCCGAGGCGCGCTCGAGCCCCGTGCCGGTGGCGGAGGCCCTGGCGGCGCGCATGGCCGCCGTCTTCCCCGGCCATGCCTGGGAGGGCGTGCCTCTGCCCAAGAGCCCGGCAGCGGTACCGGCTTCCGCGGCGCCCATGCCCCCCGCCGGCTCGCAGGCGGGGAGCGCAGGTACGAGCGAGACGACTCCCAAGCGCCGGCTTTGGAGGCGCGCCGCCTCACGGGCTTTTCCCACCTTTGTGGGCGGCCTGCCCGCCCGTGCCGTGGCCCTGGACGGCCTGCGCCGGGCCGCACTGATGCTGGGATTGATGGCGGTGGCGGCAGGGGCCAGCGCGGGCGCGGTGCTCGCCGCCGCTCCCGCTTCGGATGCAGGAGAGGTGGCGCGGCGCCATGTTGCACCAGAACCTCCCATGCCCTCCGGAGACAACCTGACCCTTCATGCCTCCCTTGCCCGGGAATTGGCGGCTTCGCGGGACTCGCCGCAAGCTGGCGGAGGCGCGGCGCCGTTTCTGCCCCCCACCCCCGCGCCGGAGCTCACCACCGCCATGCTTCGCAAGGAAGACGTCAGCGTGAACACTCCCGACAAGCCCCAACCGCAGGCCCGGCGTGCCCGTTTCGCGGAGAAGTGCGTCACCGTGGCCTGCTGCGCCGTGCTCGGCGGTTGCGCGGGCTCTCCCTCGGTGCGCCCCACCCCCAAGCCCGAGGCCTGCCCGGACAGCGCCGTGGCGACCATGAAGAAGCTGGGCATCAGCATCGGCGACGAAGCCGCCGGCACCTTCCTCCAGGCCGTCGAGAGCTCCAAGCCCGTCCCCATCAACCATTTCACCACGTTCATGCTTGTGGAGCCCTTTGGGGAACTGAGGCCAGGCACCGTCCTCTCCGGGCGGCTCATTTTCGGGGAGGGCCGCGTCTACGGCCGCTTCACGCAGGCCAGGCAGACCCAATCAAAGGGCCGACAGACGTACCCTGTCTGCCTGGAGCTCAAGTACGGCCGACAGCGCGGCGTCGAGATCAAACGGGACACCGGGCCCGACTCCGCCGTTGTCTTCTCCGCTGCGGATGTCGAGGCCGTGGACCGCTTCGAGTAACACTGCGGGGGGCTGCCCGGCCGGCAGGGAGCCGGGCACATGGAGCGCGCTGGTGTGGTAGAGGCAAGGCTCGCCCTCACACTCAAACGCCCCCATCAAGGTTGACCTCCCGTGCTGCTTGCGTTCCCTGTCGGCCTCCTGGCGCTGGCCCTCCTGTCCACCCCTTCGGACGTCTCCGCCGCCCCAGGGGTGGACGAGTGCCAGGCGGCGAGCCCGCGCATTGAGCTGTCGCCCTCACCGTCCAGAGGACAGGCCCCGGTGGTGTGCATCAGCCCGGGTGTGTCCACCACGTTCCGCTTTGACTCGGTGATTGTGCCTGCGTCCGTGAAGATTCAGGAGCGCGAGCGTTTCGAGGACGTCACGCCCGGGCAGAAGAATCTGTTCGTCGTCCCTTTGGAGAACGTTGTCGCTGGGAAGCACTTCGAACTGGAGGTGTGCTTCGCCGACGGCGCCGTCCCTGAGTGCGCGAGCTTCGACCTCATCGTGCACCCCGGGTTGGGGATGCAGGAGGTGAAGGTGCTGCGCCAGCCGCGTGCGGCGGGGCACTACAAGCAAGTTGCCGAGGAGGCCGAGGCCGAAGTCCAGCAGTGCCGGGCGGAGGTGCGCCAACTGCGCGCTGAGCGCGGGGGGCCGGATGGATTGGGGGGCGCCATCGCCTCCGGCCTCGTAAGTGGGCAAGGGGGCATTGCCGTCAAGGAGTTGAGCGAGGACGTCACCGCGAAGGAGGGTAATGCTCTCGTCAACGAGCGCGTCTTCAGCTACCGCGCTTCGGAGCGCGTGGCCGTGGAGGCCTACTTCCAGAATCCGGGCACAGCGCCCTGGATGGCGGCGGGGGCGGTGCTCCGGGGTCCGAAGGGCGAGGTGCTCAAGCCGGTGCTGCTCTGGCAGCCGGACCCCATCCGTCCGGCCGCGCCGGGAGAGGCGAGCGACCGAGGGCGCGTCGTGGTGGAGGTGCTGGCCACCGAGAAGGAGGCCCGAGGGACGTACACCCTCATCCTGTGGGACGCGGATCGCCAGCGCACCGTCACGCTCGGCAACGTCTCGTTTCCGTAGGGAGCGGAACCATATCGCTCCTGGTCATCGTCCACGCTGTAGACGGGCGCGCGAGAGGAGTTGGCAACCAAGCCGACTCACGAATGCATCTACATCCATTGATTCCTGGTCGCACGGATTCGAGGCAGCAGGAACTGTTCACACTCCTCGTCCGACCAGGTTCCACCAGGAAAAACGTGCCATGCGCCAGCAGCCGATGCATCTCCCAGAGACAGGCAGAATGCTTTATGAAGATATACGATGATCATGAATCTTCCTTTGGATGCATCGAGCGACAAACATTCGAGCAACCAACGCATCATCTCACATACGCCATGATCTGTTGCGGCCATTTCGCGCAACCGGACAATCAAGCTCATGTTCAAGCTCGTGTTGGTTTCCATGGTCTCATGCCTCATCTGGTGAATAAAACCTGAATGCGGAGAGTTGCCCTGGCCTATTTGACTCGCTCCTTATACTACAGTGGGACTTTGGCGCGAGGGTCTCTACGTCGGTAATGGCAGCGTTTGGCGATGGCCTGATGGCGGCGTCGCCAGCGGCTCCAGTGCAGGACGAAGTCCAAGGCCGGCCGCATCACCCAAGCGATGTTCAGCAGCAGGCGCCGGAGTTCCTGGATGGAGAAGCGGACGAGTCCAGGCCCTGGCGCCGACGAAACCGGAGCATCCGGCGAGGGTGGCGCGTCAGGCCCAACGCTTTTGGGA
>NZ_DBNGVP010000087.1:0-23653 GCF_057119385.1 Archangium sp.
CGGCGGGCGCCACGTGCGGTGGCGTCTACAAGGCCCCGGCGCCCGCGCTCACCCTGGACTCGCGGCTGCGCTGTGCCGCGCGCAAGCACTCGAAGGACATGGCCCTCAACAACTTCTTCAGCCACACGGGCTCCAACGGCTCGACGCCGTGGCAGCGCATCACCTCGGCGGGCTACGCCTACCGCAGTGCGGCGGAGAACATCGCCGCCGGGCAGACCTCTCCGAGCGGGGTGGTGACGAGCTGGATGAACAGCAGCGGGCACTGCAACAACATCATGAACCCCAACCTCAAGCACCTGGGCGTGGGGTACTACTACCGCGCCTCCGGCAGCAGCTACGCGCACTACTGGACGCAGGACTTCGGCTCGCTGTAAGGGCTCAGCGCTCGACGAGGCCCCACGAGGGCTCCGGGAACCGCGCCCCCCGCTAGAACGAGAAGCGGACCGTGCTGCCGAGCCGCAGGTCCGTGTCCCTCACTCCGGTGGGCGGCGCGCTGTCACGCGTGACGCTCAACGTCGCGCCCAACGCGAAGCCCTCCGTCACCCTCGCGAGCGCCTCGAGCTCCTCCAGGAAGCGCCAGTCCGAGAAGTCGTCGAGGCGAGGCTGGAAGTACACCGTGTTCTGCAGCAGCAAGCGGTTCTCGAAGAGCGCGAGCCGCGCCGTCAGGTAGTTCGTCCAGCGGTGATCCACGGTCTCCGGGGCATCGGAAGCCCCGGGGAGCACGCGGATGAGCTCATGCTCGAACATGTAGCCGCTGCCGCCCCACAGCATGAACACGGGCGTGTGCACGGCCTCCACGCGGACCCCCGCGCCCGCGACGGCGCGGCCCCGCAGCAGCAGGAAGGCGTTGAACTGGTACTGCGCGAAGACGTCGCTCCCGACGCGCTCGTGCCACATCCCCGTCCACCGCGCGTGGACGAACGCCTGGCTGATGAAGGGCGTGCCCGCCCGGTCCGCGAAGCGCCCGCTGCCCGTGAGGAAGATGCGCTGCGCGACGAACGGCGGGGGCGCGGGTGACCCCTCCGGCGCCGGCTGCGTCGGGTGGAGCGTCTGGTACTGGATGCGCGCCGCGCCGCCGATGTCCAGCAGCTCGATGTTCCCGCGTGACAGCGCGAAGGTCCCATCCAGCCCACCGGACAGCCCCTCGCGAAGCGGGTTCGGCCGCAGCACCTCCGCGTTCACCTGTGCCCACACCGAACGTGGCGAGACCGCGGCGGACAGACAGCAGAGGACACCGAGGAGGTGGAGAGAGCGGCGAAGCATCCGGAAGAAGGGCATGTGCACTGGGACTCCCGCGAACGGCGCGAGACTCCAGCGTGGGGTGGGGACGGCGTATTGACCAGTGCAACGACAACACATCATCGTTGCATCCCATGGAACCCTCGGACTTCGCCCTCCTCGTGACCCTCGATGCGCTGCTCCAGGAAGGCAGCGTCACCGGCGCCGCCCAGCGGGTCGGCCTCTCCACGCCGGCGATGAGCCACGCGCTCGCCCGGATTCGCGAGCGCCTGGGAGACCCCCTCCTCGTCCGCTCCGGCCGGGGCATGGTGCTCACCCCGCGCGCCGAGGCGCTCAAGGCCCGTGTGCACACGGTGGTCAACGAGGCCCGCCAGACGCTCGAGCCCGAGCGGCCCTTCGCCCCGGGCCAGCTCGCGCGCACCTTCGTCGTGCACGTCACCGATTACGTGCTCACGGTGCTCGGGCTCGTCGTCGACCGGCTCCTGCGCGAGGAGGCTCCGGGCGTCTCCATCCGCTTCGTGCCGAACTCGCCCGATGATGCCGTGATGCTGCGCGACGGCGGCTCCGACTTGGCCGTGGGCATCTACGGAGACCTCCCGCAGGAGATGCGCAGCCGGCAGCTCCTCACGGACCGCTTCGTCTGCGTGGTGCGGGCGGACCATCCGTCCGTCGGCAAGCGGCTCCCGCTCGAGCAGTTCGTGAGCCTCTCCCACATCCAGGTGGCGCCGCGGGGAAGGCCCGGGGGCTACCTCGACGACGTCCTGCGCGAGAAGGGGCTCTCGCGCCACGTCGCCCGTGCCGTCCCCTACTTCGTGACCGCGCTCCAGCTCGCCGCGCGGACCGACTACGTCCTGACCATCTCCGAGCGCATCGCCCGGCAGTTCGCGCCCGCGCTGGGACTGCGGCTGCTGGAGGTCCCCGCCGAGCTGCGGCCGTACGCGCTGAGCCTCGTCTGGCACCCCCGCTTCGATGGAGACGCCAGTCACCGCTTCCTCCGGGACGTGTTCACGCGCGCCGCGCGCGAGGCCGCTGGCGACCAGCACTCCGCGCCCCGCACGCGGCTCGATGCCTCGGACCCGACCTCGGGCCAGACACGGAAGCGGCCCCGCAAGCGGTCCGCGTAGTTGCACCGTTTGCAACAGCGACTTCCATTCCATTGCATTGCCGGAAACGCACGCCCCGCCGATATTGGCTTCGCGAGGACGCACTCCACGCGTCCATGAACGAGGAGCGAAACCATGAGCGGCAACATCAACGTCACCCAGCCGGGCAAGAAGAAGAAGGTTCTCCTGATCGCCGCCAACCCGTCCACGTCGAAGACGACGGGCTGGCCGATCGGCTTCTGGTGGGCCGAGCTCACCCACCCGTACTGGGCCTTCTCCGAGGCCGGCTACGAGGTGGAGATCCGCAGCCCCGATGGCGGGGCGCTCCAGGCGGACGGCTACTCGGATCCCGAGGACGCAAGCGGCTACTCGGCGCACGACATCCTCTCGCTCGGCTTCAAGAAGTCCCCGAAGCACCTGGCGCTCCTCCAGGACACCAAGAGCATCGATGACATCAACGTGGCGCACTACGACGCCATCTTCGTCACCGGCGGGCAGTCCCCCATGTACACCTTCCGGGGGAACACGAAGCTGCAGAACCTGCTCGCGCGCTTCTACGAGGCGGGCAAGGTGACCGCGCTCGTCTGCCACGGCACGTGCCTGCTGCTGGAGACGAAGCTGTCGAGCGGGGAGCTGCTCGTGAAGGGCAAGACCTGGACGGGCTTCGCCAACAGCGAGGAGCAGTTCGCGGACGGCTTCGTGGGCAAGCGCATCCAGCCGTTCTGGATCGAGGACGAGGCCCGGAAGCTCGAGGGCACCAACTTCGTGGTGGACCAGCAGTTCCGCGACTTCGCGGTGCGCGACGGCCTGCTCGTCACCGGCCAGCAGCAGTTCTCCGGAGCGGCGGCGGCGCGGCTCGTCATCGAGGCGCTCGGCCGCTAGGCCACCGCCGCAAGGGAGGGCGAGGAAGCCATGGCGAACACCGCAGAAGCAGTGACCGTAGCCGTCACGCGCCGCGTGAAGCCGGGCCGGGAGGCCGCGTACGAGGCGTGGCTCGAGCGGCTCATCCACGAGGCCTCGGCGCTTCCCGGGTACCTCGGGACGAACGTGCACCGGCCGCCGCCCACCGGGCCCCGTGAGTACACGAGCGTCTTCCGCTTCGACTCCCTGGACAACCTGCGGGCCTTCGAGGAGAGCGACCTGCGGCGCCGCGCCCTCGCGCAGGTGCTCGACCATGTCGAGGCCGACGCCCGCTGGGAGAAGATGACCGGGCTCGAGTTCTGGTTCTCGCCTCCTCCGGGGCTCGTCGTCCCGCAGCCCTCCCGCTTCCGCATGGCCCTGGTGATGATCGCCGTGGTCTACGGGCTGGTGCTGTCCATCGGCCAGCTCGTCGGGCTGGTGCTCGCCGGAGCGCCGGGCCCGCTGCGGCTGCTCGTCACCATCGTCATCGAGGTCTTCCTCATGACCTATGTCCTCATGCCGCGCATCACCCGCTGGTTCGCCCGGTGGATATACCCGGCGCCGGCACCCCACGCCTCATCCCCGCCTCCCCACCCACGGCCCGGGAGCGCCTGAGCGGGAAACGGAAGCCTGCTCGCCGCGGCCGGCCCCGTCAGCCCGGTGGTGACCTTGCAGACCTCGCACATGCCCATGAAGTGTGTTCGCGGCTCAGGCTCGCTGTTCAGCTCGCCCTGGCATGCCGTACGCGAGGGGGCGCTGGAGGGCACTCCCCTCCTCTCCGAGGAGCTGCGCTAGCAGCCGGCCGGAGAGACGCCCTCCTCCCCCCCTGACTCAGCCGCCCCTCCAGGTTCCCGCCCGGCCTCGATGGTTGTCCTCGAAGCCGGGCCGCCCCAGGTTTTTCGTAGCCCCCAGGGCGCCAGGACGAACCCACGTGGCCCGGGGAACCGGGGAGGAGACCGCATGGCTACCGCGTTGCCATACCCGAGGGGACAGGTGGAACGGGCGGCCCTCGCGCTGCTCGGTGGGACGCTCCTGACGGCGGGCCTCAAGCGCCGCTCTCCGGGTGGGGCGGCCATGGCCCTCGCCAGTGGTGCGCTGCTCGTGGGAGGCCTGCGCGGATACCGCCGCTCCTCACGGACGCCCGGCATCCGCCGTGAGCAGCGCGAGGCCGTCGAGCGCCGCATCACCCTCCACAAGCCCGCGCAGGAGCTCTACCGCCTCTTTCGCGAGCCGCGGACCCTGGCGCGGTGCATGGAAGGTCTGGCCGTCATCACCCCGGCGGGCGAGGACCTCCTGCATTGGAAGATCGGACGGGACATGGAGTTCGACACGCGGTTCGTGGAGGACCGTCCAGGCGAATTCTTGAGCTGGGAGTCACTCGATGCCGCCGCGGAGCACCGGGGCTCGGTGCGCTTTCGCCCCGAGCCCGGGACGGGGGGGACGGAGGTGACGCTCCGCATCCACTCCCTTCTCCCGGGCGGCGGGCTGGGCAGGGCGGTGGGCAGGGCCGTGGCCGGCCGGGTCCTGGCCCGGGCGCTCCGGCGCTTCGCGCGTCTCGCGGAGCCACCCCTGACGCATGCCCCGTACCAGGTCCAGCCCTTCCCCAGGATCCGGGAGCTGTACATCCAGGTCGTTCGCCATGCGCAGAAGAAGCGAACGATTCACGGCTTGATGGACATGGATGTGACCCAGGCCCGGCAACGCATCCGCGAGCACAAGGAGAAGACCGGGGAGTCGCTCTCCTTCACCGCCTTCGTCATCACCTGTCTGGCCAAGGCGGTCGACGAGGACAAGAGCGTCCAGGCCTACCGCCAGGGGAGGCGCCGGCTCATCGTCTTCGACGCCGTGGACGTGCAGACCGAGGTGGAGCGTGAAGAGAACGGGCAGAAGATAATCATGCCCCTGATCGTCCGCGCGGCGAACCGGAAGACCCTCCGGGAGATTCATGAGGAAATCCGCGCGGCACAGTCGAAAGGCCTGGCGGAGGTAGAGCCCTACAAGCCCAGGGCATGGCTGCTGTCCGTGATGACGTCCCTGCCCTACTTCATGCTCAACCCCACCGTGTCCCTGCTCATGAAGAACCCCCACCGGTTCAAACAATTCGGTGGGACGGTCGGAGTGACCTCCGTGGGGATGTTCGGGAAGGGCGGGGGTTGGGGAATTCCGCTCGCCCCGCCGACGCTCATGCTGACCCTCGGCGGAATCGCCAGCAAGCCGGGAGTCGTCGATGGCCGCATCGAGGTCCGCGAATACTTGAGCCTGACGCTCAGCATCGACCACGACATCGTGGATGGCGCTCCCGCCACGCGCTTCTCCAGACGTTTGAAGGAGCTGCTCGAAAGCGGGTACGGCCTGTAGACGGCGCGGCATCCCCCGCGTCCCCCCCCCACACGTGACCATCCTCGTTTCAGCGGGGTCTCCCGGGTGTAGTACATTTCCCGGCTTATACGGCCTTACGGTCATTCTCATGACTCCGTGTCCTGACGAGAACGAGCTGCTGGAGTGGGAGCAGGGGCGCCTGTCCACGGACGCCGTGGCGGGGCTCGAGGCCCACCTGGATGGATGCGAGGCCTGCTGCGCGGTGGCGGCGGGACTCCGGGGTGGGGTGGGCTTCGGGGCGGAGCTGGAGTCCCTGGCGCCGCTGACGCCGGGGCCGGGGGCGCACGTGGGACGATACGTGCTGCTGCGCCGCGTGGGCGAGGGAGGCATGGGAGTCGTCTTCGCCGCGCATGACCCGGACCTGGACCGGGAGGTGGCGCTCAATTCGGCCAGCGGCCCCCCGCGGCTCGCGGGTCCCCGGCACCGTGCGCGACGCCGTGCCGCGGGACCTGGCCTCCGAGCCGGACGCGCGCCACACGACCCTGGACGCGCTGCTCGCCCGGCTCGAGTGCGGCTCACGGCGGACTGAGGGGTGAGTCATCCAGCACCACGTCCTCGAGGGGCTGCTGAAGCCAGACCATCGAGGCGGTGACCGCGAGCGTCAGACGACGCTCGCCCCGTCCGCGGCCTGGCACACGTAGCACTGCGGCGTGTTCCCCGTGGCCTGCGTGTACTTCTCACTGACGGTTCGCACGAACGCCTCGGACCGCTCGGGGGCGACCAGGGCCACCGCGCAGCCGCCGAAGCCAGCGCCCGTCATGCGGGCTCCGAAACAGCCCGGCTGCGCCCGCGCCAGCGTCACGATGGTGTTGAGCGCGTCGTTGGTGACCTCGAAGTCGTCGCGCAGGCTGTCATGGCTGGCATCCATCAGCTTGCCCAACCGCGTGAGATCTCCGGCCCGCATGGCCTCGGCGGCCTGCACGGTGCGGTCGTTCTCGGTGATGACGTGCCGCGCGCGGCGGCGAACCAGCGGCTCCAGCTCGTTCTGGCGCGCCGAGAAGGTCCGCGCGTCGACGTCGCGGAGCGCCTTGACGCCGAAGAACCGCGCGGCCTCCTCGCACTGGCTCCGGCGCTCGTTATAGGCGGAGTCCACCAGCCCGCGGCGGGTCCCCGTATCGAGCACCACCACCACGGCGCCCGCGGGCACGGGCACGGGCTGAAGCTCCAGGCTGCGGCAGTCGATGAGCAGCGCGTGGCCCTCGCGGCCTCCCGCGACGATCATCTGGTCCATGATCCCCGAGTTGACGCCGATCCACTTGTTCTCGACCTTCTGGCCGAGCAGCGCCATCTCGGAGGGCTTCCACGGCAGCCCGCTCACGGTGGCGAAGGCGCGCTGCACGGCCAGCTCCACGGCGGCGGAGGACGAGAGGCCCGCGCCGCGCGGCACCTCGCCGCTCATCACGCCCTCCCACCCCTCGAGGGTGTGACCGGCCTCCTGCAGCGCCCAGGCAACCCCCTTCACGTACTCCGACCAGTCCGAGCCGCCATGGGAGAGAGGCCCGAGCTCGAAGGAGAGCGAAGCGCCGTAGTCGAGCGAGTGGACGGCGACACGGCGGTCATCACGCGGGCGCAGGGCGATCCACACCTCGCGGTCGATGGCGATGGGGAGCACGAAGCCGTCGTTGTAATCGGTGTGCTCACCGATGAGGTTGACGCGGCCCGGAGCCCGTATGACCGCGGTGGGGGCCACGCCGAAGCGCTTGCGGAAATCCTGCTCGACCTGTTCGCGGAGCGTCATCGTTTCACCAGAGGGAGAAGGCCGGGGTTCACGAACCCGAGACGGAGAATCTGTAGACGGTGCGCGAGCGGTAGTGCCCGCCGGGGCGCAGAATCGTCGAGGGGAAGGAGGGCTGGTTGGGAGAGTCCGGGAAGTGCTGGGTCTCCATCGCGAAGCCGTAGCGGTGGTGGTAGACCGCGCCCTTCTTCCCCTTCAGCGTGCCGTCGAGGAAGTTGCCGGAATAGAACTGCATGCCCGGCTCGGTGGTGTGGATCTCCATCACGCGGCCGGTGGTGGGCTCCAGGACGTGCGCGGCCAGCGTCAGCTCGCCGGCCTTGCCCCCCTTGTCGAGCACGAAGCTGTGGTCATAGCCCAGCCCGTTGCGCAGCTGCTCGTCCTCCTGGCGGATGCGCGCGCCAATGGCCGTGGGCCGCCGGAAGTCGAACGGCGTCCCCGTGACGTCGCGGAGCTCGCCGAGGGGAATGGACGTCGGATCGATCGGGACGAAGCGGTCCGCGTTGATCGTGACGACATGGCCCAGGATGTCGCCCTTCCCGTCTCCGGCCAGGTTGAAATAGCTGTGTTGCGTGAGGTTGACCGGCGTCGCCTTGTCGGTGGTGGCGTGGTAGTCGAAGACGAGCGCGTCATCGCCGGTCAGCGTATAGGTGACCGTCGCGGTCAAGGTGCCCGGGTAGCCCTCCTCGCCGTCGGGGCTGACGTAGGTGAGGACGAGCCCCAGGCCCTGCTCGTTCTCGAACGGCTTCGCGCTCCACACCACCTTGTCGAAGCCCTCGAGCCCGCCGTGCAGGTGGTTCACGCCATTGTTCGTCGCCAGGGTGTAGGACTGGCCATCGAGCGTGAAGCGGCCCCGGGCGATGCGGTTGCCATAGCGGCCGATCAGCGCGCCGAAATACGGAGACTCCGCCAGGTAGCCGGCCAACGCGTCGTAGCCCAGCACCACGTCGTCGAAACGGCCGTTCCGGTCCGGCACACGCAGGCTGAGGATGATTCCACCGTAGTTGGTGACCCGCGCCTCCACCCCCTGCCTGTTGGTGAGGGTGTAGACCTCCACGGGCTGTCCGCCTGGGGCCGTACCGAAGGGGGTCCGTTCCACGACGCCTCCTGACATGAAAGGGCGGGCGTCATACCACGCGGGAAGTGGAGCCCTGGGGGGAAACAGGGAGGTCCACGGGAAACGGTCGAACAGCCACCAGAGTGCGCGTCACCCCAAAAGCACAAAAGGGGCGCACGCCCGTGAGCGTGCACCCCTTGAAGTGAAGCGAAGAGCCGGACCGGATCAGGCGGCCTTGAGCAGGTTGGCGACCTGGAAGGCCGCGAACTGGCCCAGGTTGTACTTGTCGCCCTGCGCCAGAGGCGACGTGTCGCCCTTGCGGGAGCTCATGAAACCCTTGACCAGGTCGAGCACGCCGCCCGTGCTGTTCGTCTGCGAGCCCAGGCCGATGGCGGCGCCGAGGCCCGTCTTGCTCAGGAGCGAGCCGGCCTTGCCCAGCAGACCGCCGCCGAGGTTGCCGACCAGGCCGCCGATGATGCCCTTGAGGCCACCACCGTTGAGGACGCCGTCGGCGATGCCGACGATCTTCCGGGCGCCCGCGATGAACGGACCCACGCCCGGGATGAACGAGGCGATCTGGCCCAGCGGACCGTTGAGGATCTTGCTGGCGAAGCCAACCGCCTTCTTCGCGAAGTCAGTGATGCCCTTGAAAGCCTTCCCAATGCTCTTGATGAAGCCCATGGCGCACTCTCTTTTGTGTGGATTGGTTGATTGCTACGTTGAAGGAGTTATCGCGGGCAGCGGTGGGATGTTGCGTGTGGCCTATTTTTTTCTGAATTTCCCCGCGAAAAACCCAGTGAAATCAGGGCTTTACGTTGGTCCGGCCCTTTTTCACCGCGTCGTCGAGGCCGGGATCGGCCTTGGCCGCCACGGGCTGGCCACCCTCGGCGGCCAGGTCCACGGTCTTCTTGCGGGCGTCATCGAAACCGCTCGGGGCCTGGCCGGCCTTGAAGGCCTCGACGCTGGCGCGCACGTTGGCCTCGAGGGCCTCGGCGGTGGGCGGCTCGACGCCCATCTTCTTCAGGTTCTCGTCGCTGACGACGAGGAACGCGGGCTCGATGCCCGGGTTGTTCATGTAGTACCCGACGGTGTTGACGAACACCTCCAGGTCCATCTCCAGCTCCGCGGCCATCTTCGCCACGTTCGGGTCCGAGAGGATCTTCGCGCGCAGCTCGGCGGAGATCGGGGGGGGGGCGTCGAGTTGGTCTACATCTCCATGGCTCATGTCGAACCTCGGGGGTAACGGTTTGAGCCGGAGAGTATGGAGGCGTCCTCCCACCCTTGTCGAGGTTACGTGCCGTGCAGCTCGCCGGGGACCGCCGCGTCAGCGGCTTCTGCCTTTGAAATACATGCCACGCGCACCGTCGGGGCCCGCCGAAACCACGGGCAACACCTGGACGGGCGTTGACGCAGAATTTCACGCTTCACAAGGAAAACGGGTCTTGGCACCTTCTGCCCGCACGAGCATGAGTGAGATGCCGCGCCTTTCCAACACGTACGAAACCTCAGGCGCTCGTCTGGCAGCTCCAGTCTGACAGATGGGCCGGTGGAATCGTGCGCGCGGTCGATGAGGACATAGATGCGTTTCAAGACATTCAAGACGTTCGACGTTCCGCTCGTGTCCCCCGCGGTGAGCGGCCTGTATCCCCTCCGGCTGAGGATGACGAAGGCGGATGCGCGCGGTGGGGATTTCGGAGAGGAGTTCACGGCACAGGTGCGGGTGGATGCGGACGCTCCGGCGATCTCCGTCTCGTGGCCCCTGCCGGAGGCCTACCCCTACGGCACGCAGCGCATCGAGTTCAGCGCCGAGGACGCGTGGAGCGGCGTCGCGGAGCTGACGGCCACGCTCGATGGCGCGCCGGTCACCTCCGGTGAGGCGCTCGCCGGGTTGATGCCCGGGGAGCACACCCTGCTCGTCACCGCCAGGGATGGGCTGGGCAACGCCACCACCGTCACGCGCTCCTTCACGGTGGTGAATACCCCTGGAATGGTGATGGGCGGTGGCCATGCGGGGCTCGCGCGGAAGAAGGCCACCTTCGGCGTGGAGGTACAGCTGGCGCCGGGTGCCGCCCGGCCGGTGGGCCACCTCACCTTCCAGGACCACGCGCTCGGACTGACGCTGCACAGCGCGGAGCTGAAGGCGTTCGGCTCGTCGGAGGGCACCGCCACCGTCTCCGGCACGTGCACCGTGAACCACGAGCCCGGACACACGTTCCGGCTCGAGCTGACGGATGGCAGCACCGGGAAGGGCGGGTCCATCCGGCTCGTGCTCGACACCGGCTACCGCTTCGACGCGCCGCTGGAGGGCGGCAACGTCACCCTGCTGCCACTGTGAGGTGCAGGGGACGGGCGGGTGTCCCCTGGCACGCCCCGAGCATCACCCGGGAGCAGGTGGCCGGCACCCACGGCCAAGGAGACAGAGCGATGCGCGAACCCGAAACGCTTTCCGGATGGCATTCCCCCCCTCGCCCGTGCCGGGCCTTGACCCTGTCCGCGGGACTCTTGCTGGCCTCGTGCGGAGGTGGGGGGGCGACACTCGCGCTGACGGTGCCCTCCCCTTCCATGGTGGCGCCACGCTGTGGGGATTACGTGGCCGTGCGCCTGCGGGTGGACGGCTCGCTGAGACCCTGCGGTGCCGTCCAGGTCACCACCGGGAGTACGGTGGCGGCCGTGCGGATCGTCTGCGATGAGTCCGTGGGCCTGTTGCCGGAGACGCCGTATCAGGTGACGGTGGGGTACTACCAGGGAGCCACCCTCGTCGCGGAGAGTCGCCTGGAGGCCGAGGCCACCCTGCTGTCTCCGGGACTCAACTCGCGCACCCTCGCGCTGGAGCAGGTGCGGACGGACCTGGATGCCAACGGCAATGGCACTTCCGATCTGAACGACGCCTGCCCCTGAAGGGGAACACCGGGCTCCCGCCTCATCGCGGGAGCCCGGCGGCCGTCGTCAGTAGGCGCAACCGTTCCAGTCGCCACTCGCGGCCCGCGCGTCCAGTGCCTTCGCGAGGGCCTCGGACACCCGGCGGCGGCCGAGGCCGGAGACCGTGGCCGAGGAGGCGGAGCACCGGGCCGTCACCTGCTGCTGGCTACCGCCGAAGGTGACGGAGATCGCCTCGGCGGAGGACACACTCCAGGTCCCGTTGAACACGTCACGCGCGCAGAACCGACGCGCGGACTCCGAGCCAATGGCCGTCCCCTGGTAGAAGCCCGCGCCCCCCGCTCCGCTCGCGGGGCGGTAGCCCGTGACGGTGACGGAGATGCAGTCGGAGGCGGCGCACGCGGCCCGCAGCTCCTCGGAGGAGGGATGGTCGCAGGCCGGCTCGATGCGGCAGGAGCCAGCGGTCGTCGTCCACCAACCCGGGAGGCAGGTGTCCAGCGGCTGGTTCTCCGCGGAGGGAGCTCCGCCGTCCGGTCCCTGGCAACCCGACAGCACCAGCGCCACCAGGGCGAGCACCCCGCAGCGGCGGCCACGGGAGAGCACCGCCATCACCGCCAGCAACGCGGCCCCGAATCCCGAGCCCCCCGCCGCCTGGCAGCCGCGGGCACCCTCCTCCTCCGGCGGCAACGGAGTCTCCGGCGGCCGGGGCGCGGAAGTGCTCGTGGAGGCAGGCGCCAGCTCACACGCGGCGGGCGTCACCTCGCGGCAACGCTCGGACGGGCGCTGGTCATGCGGCACCTCGACGAGCACCTCCCCGTGCGCGCTGTTCCCCGACGCATCGGAGACCTCCAGGCTCGCGCGATAGGTACGGCCGGCACGCTCCGAGCCGGCGCGCTCCGCACGCAGGCACAGGGACTCGCCGCCCGGGAGGACGGCGGCATCCACCGCCGTGGAACCATCGCCGGTGCCGTCCGCGGGCTGACTGGACGTCACGGACTCGAAGATCACCGTGGGCGAGGCATCGCACGCATCCACCACCGAGGTGAGCACTTCCCCACCCACCGTGAAGGCCGCCAGGCCGTGAGCGGGCGGCCAGAGGCAGACGGGAGTCACCTGGGTCTCGCGGATCTCCGGCGGCAGGGTGTCGGCGATGGTCACCCCGGTGAAGCTCGTCATGGCGCGTCCGCGCGAGTCCGTCACCGTGACGCTCAGCATGTGGTGGCCCAGGGGCAAGGTGATGTCCAGGATCGGCCCGGAGCCGAGCGGCTGGGGCGGTCCGGATTGGAACTCCTCGGCCCACTCGAAGGAGACGAGCGCGTCGCCGTCGGGATCGAAGCTCTGCCCGGCGGACAGGCGGACGGGGTGGCCACACTCTCCACGCGAGGGGCTGTCGATGCGCACGATGGGCGCCGAGTCGTCGACACGGGTGCTCAGGTCGAAGGTGGCACTGCCCCCCTCGAGGGCGATCTGCCCGGTCAACCGCAGCGTGCCATCCGGGAACAGGTGGCCGCGCAAGGCGGTGGGCTGGGCGCGGCGGGAGATGAAGTGCCCATCGATGGTGGCCGAGGCATCGAACGGTGGCAGGACGAAGAACTGGAGCGAGCCGTCCGGCGAGAGGTTGCCCTGCACCGGCGCGGTGTTGAAGATGCCCAGGCCGCTCACGGTGGACTTCCCCACCTGGAAGGCGCCAGCGGAGCCGAGTTGAACGCCCTGGAGCACCACGGGGCAGGGCGGCGTGGCGCAGTAGCCGCCCGCGAAGGAGACCGTTCCCGCCGGGGTGAAGGCCGCGAGCTCCTCCCCGAGCGCGATGTGGGCCACGGAGCTCTCGGACCGGACCAGGGCGGACGCCGAGTCCCGCGTGGGAGTGTTCATCGGCCCGTCCTCTCCGCAGCCTCCTTCAACGATGGAGGTGACGGGCCCCAGGGAACTACACGTCTCGGGGCGGCTCGCCCAGATGGGGAACCAGCCCGGACAGGACTCCCCGAAACAGACACTCACCTGGTAGCCGGCGATGTCCGAACACGCGTCCTCGCAGGCGTTGGAGATGTCGGTCGGGCTGGAGCTCGCGGCGCAGGTCGTCACGGACGGTATCTGCACCGAGGTGCCCGTACAGTTGCCATCATCGTTGCGCCGGTCCTGGATGGTGCAGGCCCGGCACACGCAGGAGCAGCCGACCCGCGTGTCACCCAGGGGCTCGCCGCTGCAGGCCACGAGTGCATTGGACAAACACAGCCATGAGAGCAACAACAGGTGATGGCCCCGCCTCGGATTCATGTGTCCCCCCCTCGAAGGAACTGTGGAAGAAATACGGTGGTGCAGGTGAACGAGACGACACGGGGGCCCTGAGGCCCCCGGTTGAACCCATGTCAGTCTTTCCGGCCCCGGGCTCCTAGCAGGGGCTGCCGCACACCGGCAGGCCGCCACGGATGAACAGGTCCCAACCAAAGGTGTTGTAGTCGCAGTCCGTCCGGCCGCTGCTCCCCACCGTGAACCACGTGCCGTCGAAGTAGGTCGGGCAGGAGTTGTAGCAGCTCACGCTGCGAGTCCCGAACGCCGCGATGCTGCCGCCACTGCAGTTGCTGCAGGCGAAGGTCCGGGTCACGTTGTCTTCGTTCTTCACGTCGTAGGTGGTGTAGCCGCCCTGCTCCGCGATGCCCAGCGGCCGGATGATGTTGAGCTTGTAGCTCCCCTGCTCGCGCACGAAGTAGAACGGCTTGGGCAGCTGCCGGCCGTCGACCGCGATGGAGGCCGCGGCCACGTCCCCTTCCACGTCCAGGGCGGTGACCGTGAAGCCGTCATGGAGCGCGTACACGTTGCCCACCTCCCGGGCGAGCTTGGTCTGCTCGCGGGACACGAAGGCCTCCAGGTTCTCCTCGAAGGTCGCCGCCGAACCCCGGTAGGCAATCCGGCTGATGAGCTGCTGCGAGATCACGCCCTTCACGGTCTCCGCGTGGCCATCCTGCAGCGCCCGGGCGAAGACGGTCAGCTGCGCGCCCAGATGATTCTTCAGCGCGACATCATTGCTGGGAGCGGCCATGGCGGAGCTGGAGACAACGGCGGCGGACAGGACCCAAGCGTTCAGACTCTTCATTTTCTGCTCCTGTTGTTTGGGGGCTGGTGTGCCCGACGCCAGACATGAGCAAGCTGCGTACCAGCGGGCGGACAGGCGAGCGCTCGCGGCTTTCCCTCTGGGGAGGGCCGCTCGAGACCTGATTCGACACGGCGAAGCAGGCTGTACCGACACGTCGAAGCAGACGCGCCGACATGTCGAACGAGCCCTCCGGCCCGACAGCAGCGCTCCCCACCCGGTTGAGCCCGGGGCACGCCGGGTGATAGGTCAGGGCCGCCGCCATGACGCCTACGGGCTCCGGCTGCTGGTGACGGGGTAGAGGGCCGGCGCGTCACCGCGGCCGCAGGTAGCCCAGGACGAGCTTACTCAGCTCCTCCACGAGCTCGGGGGTGCCCATCAGCTCGGGCCGCTCCACGACCGTGGCCCACACCGCGCTGCGCAGGGCCCGGATGATGATGAAGACCACCAGCCCCAGGTTGCGCGGCTTCTCGAGCTCCAGGTTCTGGGCGAGCACGGTCTGCACCAGCGACTCCACGCGCGCCTCGATCTCCTGGACGGCCTGAAGGGGGCCGAGGCGAGGCGCCTGCTCCAGGAGGACCCGCTGCAGGCGCGGATTCTCCCCGTGGAACTCCACCAGGACCCGCACCAGCTCACGCACCTCCAGCTCCAGATCCGTGATCGGATGGGGCACCAGCTTGTCGGCGAGCACCGCCAGGGCCCGCTGGTGCACACGCTCGAGCAGCATGGCCACCAGCGCCTCCTTGCTCGGGAAGTACTGGTAGAGCGAGCCGATGCTCACGCCTGCCCGCTCGGCGACCGCCTTGGTGGTGGTGCCTTCGTAGCCGGAGGTGACCAGAACGTGAGCCGCCGCCTCCAGGATCGTCTCCACCGTCGCCTTCGACCGCTCCTGAAGGGGCCGTTTCCGAGGGGTGGACCGGTTGCGCTTGCTCATGTCCCCGCGTCTCCAAAATGTGAGCCCAATGCGAATTTCGCTCTCGCGAGCGGAGCACTATTCATGAGGGCCTGTCCCCCTGGATTCCCATGAGCAAGCCCGCCCTGTCCACGACCATTCCCCAGCCCCGTCCTCGCCCCCTCCTGGGGAACGCGCCCGATCTGGGCTCCGAGACGCCCCTGCAGAACATGATGAAGCTCGCGCGCGAGCTCGGGCCCATCTTCCGGCTGTCCTTCCCGGGGGCCTCCATCCGGGTGCTCGGCTCGTACGAGCTGGTGGCGGACGCCTGTGACGAGACGCGCTTCGAGAAGATGGTCACCCAGGCGCTCCAGCAGCTGCGCGCCCTGGGAGGTGAAGGCCTCTTCACCGTGGACAACGAGGATCCCAAGTGGGGCAAGGCCCACCGCCTGTTGATGCCCGCCTTCAGCCCCGCGGCCATGCGCAACTACCACGACGGCATGCTCGACGTGGCGGACCAGATGCTCACCCGCTGGGCGCGCTTCGGACCCGAGACGGACATCCACGTGTCCGACGACATGACGCGGCTCACGCTCGACACCATCGCGTTGTGCGGCTTCTCCTTCCGCTTCAACTCCTTCTACCAGACCCAGCTGCACCCCTTCGTGGATTCCATGGTGCGCGCCCTGGAGGAGGCCGGCAACCGCACCCGGCGCCTGCCCGTGCAGACGCAGCTCATGGTGCGCACCCGGCGCCAGTTCGAGACCGACACCGGCTACCTGCGCGAGCTGACCCAGCAGCTCATCGAGAAGCGCCGGGCCCTCCGGCCCGACGAGGCCCCCCGCGACATCCTGAGCCTCATGCTCGAGGCGGTGGATCCCCTCACTGGCGAGAGGCTCGATGACACCAACATCCGCGACCAGCTCGTGACCTTCCTCATCGCGGGCCACGAGACGACGAGCGGCCTGTTGTCCTTCGCCCTCTACTACCTGCTCCACCACCCCGAGGTGCTCCAGAAGGCCCAGGCCGAGGTGGACCGGGTCTTCGGCTCGGAGACGCCCCGCTTCGAGCAGGTCTCCCAGCTCCAGTACATCGATCAGGTTCTGCGCGAGACGCTGCGCCTGTGGCCCACCGCGCCGGCCTTCAGCCTGCACGCCAAGGCCCACGACACCCTCCTGGGAGGGCGCTACCCCGTGGGGCCCGACGATGCGTTGCTGGTGCTCATTCCCATGCTGCACCGCGACCCGGCCGTGTGGAAGGACCCGGAGCGCTTCGACCCGGAGCGCTTCGCCCCCGAGGTGCGCGACAGCATCCCCCCGCACGCGTGGAAGCCCTTCGGCAACGGGATGCGCGCGTGCATCGGCCGGGCGTTCGCGCTCCAGGAGGCCACGCTCGTGCTCGGCATGATGCTGCAGCGCTTCCACCTCTCCGAGCCCGAGCCGTACACGCTGCGGATCCGCGAGACGCTCACGCTCAAGCCCGACGGCCTCAAGCTGCGCGTCCGCGAGCGCAAGCCGGCCTCCCGTCCCGCCGGGCCCCGGCCCACGCCCCGCCCCGCGCCCGCGGCGCCCGTGTCCCAGCCATCGGAGAAGGCGGCGGCGCATGGCACGCCCCTGTTGCTGCTCTACGGCTCCAACTCGGGCGCCTCCGAGGCGTTCGCCCGGCGCATCGCGAGTGATGGGCTCGCGCGCGGCTACTCGGCGAGGGTGGCGCCCCTGGACGAGTACACCGGCAAGCTGCCCAGGGAGGGCGCGGTCTTCATCGTGACGGCCTCCTACAACGGCAAGCCGCCGGACAACGCGCGCGCGTTCCACGCGTGGGTGTCCCAGCTCCCCGAGGGCTCGTTGAAGGGCGTGCGCTACGCCGTGTTCGGCTGCGGCAACAAGGACTGGGGTGACACCTACCAGGCCATCCCCCGGCACATCGACGAGCGGCTGAGCGCCGCGGGGGCCCAGAGGCTGCTCGCGCGCGGCGAGGCGGATGCGCGAGCCGACTTCTTCGGGGAGTTCGAGCACTGGTACGCGCCCTTCTGGGAGGACGTGGGCACGGCGCTCGGCGTGACCTCGCGGCAGGTGGCGTCCGGTCCGCTCTTCACGGTGGAGGTGGTGCCGTCGGCCAGCGTGGAGCTGGTGAGGCAGAACAAGCTCGAGCTGGCGACGGTGGTGGAGAACCGCGAGCTCGTCGACATGACGTCACCGTTCGGCCGCTCCAAGCGGCACCTCGTCTTCAAGCTGCCCGAGGGCGTGACGTACGCGGCGGGCGATTACCTCGCCGTGCTGCCGGAGAACCACCCGGAGCTGGTGGAGCGGGCCGCGCGCCGCTTCGGGGTGCGCACGGATGCCGCCGTCGTCCTGCGCTCGACGCGGGGTGCTCAGGCCTCGTCGCTCCCCACGGGCAGGCCCCTGTCGGTGCAGGAGCTGCTGGGCCGGCACGTGGAGCTGTCCGCCCCGGCCACGCGCAAGGACCTGGAGCGGCTGGCGGAGAAGAACCCGTGCCCGCCGCACGCCATGCACCTGGCCGCCCTGGCCCAGGATGCCGAGCGGTACAAGAAGGAGATCCTCGACAAGCGCGTGAGCGTGTTGGATCTGCTGGAGCAGTACGACTCGTGCATCCTGTCCTTCGGAGACTTCCTCGAGCTGCTGCCGGCCATGCGCGTGCGGCAGTACTCGGTGTCCTCGTCGCCGCTGGCGGGTGCCACGCATTGCACGTTGACGGTGGCGGTGGTGGACGCGGAGGCCTGGTCCGGCCGGGGCCGTTTCCACGGCACGTGCTCGAGCTACCTCGCGCGGCTGCGCCCCGGGGAGCAGGCCGCGGTCGCGGTGCGCACGCCGAACGTGCCCTTCCACCCGCCCGCCTCGAACGCCACGCCCATCATCCTGGTGGGCGCGGGCACGGGACTGGCGCCCTTCCGGGGCTTCCTCCAGGAGCGGGCCCTGCGCCACGCGCGCGGAGAGGCGGCCGGGCCGGCGTTGCTCTTCTTCGGCTGCGACCACCCGGACGTGGACTTCCTCTACCGGGACGAGCTGGTGAAGTGGGAGCAGGAGGGAGTGGTGACGGTGCTGCCCGCCTTCTTCCGCCAGCCCGACGGGGACGTCACGTTCGTGCAGCACCGGCTGTGGAAGGAACGCGAGCGGGTGAAGGCACTGCTCGCCCAGGGAGCCCTGTTCTTCATCTGCGGGGATGGCCAGCGCATGGCGCCCGCGGTCCGGGAGACGCTCGCGAGGCTCCACCAGGAGACCGTGGGTTGCTCCGCGGAAGAAGCCTCGCAATGGCTCTCGGAATGGGAGAAGCAGGGGCGGCTCGTTTCCGACGTCTTCACGTGACCCACGCCGGACCCTCGATGGGCTCGCCAGGAGGGCGGGCGGGCCCGCGAGGAAAGCGCCGGGCCGGGCGCGCGCGTCTTGGACAGGGGCTGGGCGCTCTGACACCCTGGGTGCATGCCCACCTCCCCTGCCCCACGTGCCGCGCCCTGGTGGGTCGAGCGCGCCGAGACCCTCCTGGACACGAAGGACCTGCGCACGCTGGAGCTGGGCGCGCTGTGGGAGCTCTTCGAGCGGTTCTCCTTCGTGAAGGAGAACGTGGAGCCGGACCTGCTCCTCCTGGATGTGCAGGCGCGTCCGGAGCTCCAGGCCCTCTGGGTGGCCCTGGAGGCGCGTGCCCTCTCGGTGACCGAGGCGCTGGATACGGCCGGAGATGACGTCGCCCTGCAGCTCCGAACGGGAGCCCTCTCGGCGGCGCACTTCCGGGAGCGGTGGGAAGGGTTCGGCTTCACCGAGGCCGTGGACCGCGCGAGCACGGGGGCGGATGACTGGCTCGAGGGCCTGCTGCGCATCTCCCGCATCACCACCGGCCAGAACCGGCCGCCGTTCGGTCAGGTGAACCTGGCCTCGCGGGCCCACCGCATCTCCGACTTCCTCTCCCTCATCAATCCCGGCAAGCGCGACACGGTCTACGACCTCGGCTGCGGCAACGGGAAGTTCGCCATCACCGTGGCCGCGAGCTCCGCGGCCCGCGTCAAGGGCGTGGAGTACGGCCAGACGTACGTCGAGTCCGCGCGCCGCACCGCCGAGCGTTTCGCGCTGCCGAACCTGGAGTTCATCCACGCGGATGTCCGCGATGTGGACCTGTCGGACGGCACCGCCTTCTACCTGTTCTTCCCCTTCTGGGGGGAAGTGGCGCACGCGGTGGCCCGGGTGCTGGGCGGTATCGCGCGCAACCGGGACATCACCGTGTACGCCTCGGGCCCTCGCCACGACTATGGCGAGCACTTCCTCGAGCAGGTGACGCAGGGGGCGCTGTGTCTCGCGCCCCAGCGCCTGGACTTCGCGGATGTGATGGTGCTGCGCAGCGCCTAGCGGGCGAAGCGCTCCTCCACGAGGAACGGCTCGCAGGGGCGGCCCTCGAGGTCACGGAAGGCGACATGGCATTGGATCGCCTTCCGCTGGTCTCCGTCCTTCCTATGCGCCGGACTGCATCTTCTCCCGCAGCCAGGCCTCGAGCTCGGGGATGGCGACGCGCTCCTGCGCCATGCTGTCACGGTGGCGCACGGTGACCGTGTTCTTGTGCGCCGCATCCCCCTCCCCGATCGTGTCGAAATCGACCGTGATGCAGAACGGCGTGCCGATCTCGTCCTGGCGCCGGTAGAGCTTTCCGATGGCGCCGGTGTCGTCGTAGACGATGCGCATCGAGCCGGTCGACTGGAGCTTCCTCCGGATGCTCTTCGCGGTGCTGACGATCTCCGGGTTGTTCTTCTTGAGCGGAAGCACCGCCACCTTGATGGGCGCCAGGTGCGGCTTGAAGTGCAGCACCGTCCGGTAGAACTCATCCACCACTGGATCCACCTGGCCGCGCAGCTTCTTCGCCACCTCGATGCTCTCCGCGCCGGGCATCGACAGCAGCCCCGCGATGGACGGCAGCCGCTCGCCCACCGCCTGGGCAATCCGCTCGCCCTCGGCCAGGAGCGCCTCCTTGGCCTGGGCCGGAATCTTCTCGTTGCGGCCCACCGACTTGAGGAACGTGGCGAGCGCCTCTTCCACCGGCTTCAGGCGCTCGGCCGGAGCGGGCTTCACCTGCTCCTCCGCGTAGGCCTCGCTCAGGAGCGCGAGCACCCCGCGGTCCACGCCGGCCGACGGCTCGATCACGAAGGGCACCACGTGCTGCTTCGTCTCGGGGTCGAAGTACGTGAGCTTGTCGGTGCTGTGCGAATTGGGGCTGACACGCGCCCTCAACCCGAGCGCGCCCTGGTCCTTGCTGTGCGAGCCCAGGTCATAGTCGGTGCGGTTGGCGATGCCCTCGAGCTCTTCCAGCCCGTGCGGGAAGCGGTAGAGCAGGTCCACCGTCGCCTTGGCGTAGTGGGCCAGCTCCTCGGGCTTCTGGTGGTACGGCTCGAGGTTCTGCCGGGACAGGCCCACCGACAGCCACCAGTTGATCCGATCCTCCACCCACTTCTCGTGCCACGCCTCGTCCTCGCCCGGGCGGACGAAGAACTCGATCTCCATCTGCTCGAACTCGCGGACCCGGAAGATGAAGTTGCGCGGGGTGATCTCGTTGCGGAACGCCTTGCCAATCTGCGCGATGCCGAACGGGAGCTTGCGCGACGTGGAGTCGAGCACGTGTTTGAAATTGACGAAGATGCCCTGCGCCGTCTCGGGCCGCAGGTACGAGAAAGACTCGGGATCCGGCACCGGTCCGATCTGCGTCTTGAACATCAGGTTGAACGGACGCGGCTCGGTGAGCTCCGTGGACGCGCAGTTCGGGCACTTGCCGGAGATCTGATCCGCGCGCCACCGCATCTTGCAGGCCTTGCAGTCCACCATCGGGTCCACGAAGGTCTCTTCGTGGCCGGAGTAGCGCCAGGTCAGCTTGTTCATGAGGATCGCCGCGTCGATCCCCTCCATGTCCTCGCGTTCCCAGACATTGGCGCGCCACCACGCGAGCTTGAGGTTGTTCTTCAGCTCGACGCCGAGCGGACCGTAGTCATAGGTGCCCTGGAGACCGCCGTAGACCGCCGAGCCAGGAAAGATGAATCCCCGGCGCTTACACAGGGAAACCAACTGCTCCATCGTCTGCGCGGCCATCGGTGTATCGCTCCTTCACCTGCCAGAGTGGCGAGGGGCGGACAGCCTACACCGGTTGGAATGGCTCAGAAGGAGATGACGTAGACGCACCGCCAACGTCGACCGCATGGAGTTGTTGGCGTGCTGGAATGTCTGGGACATCGGCCCCAGGGCGCGCCTGGGGCCGAGCAGCTTCAGGATCCCCAGACGGCGGACCCTACTTCTGGCCGCCGAGCCACGAGCCCCACTTCACCAGCCGCGTGCCGCCCTCGGGCTCGCGCTTGCCCCCGGCGGCCACGCGCTCGGTGGCGCTGGCGAGCGGCAGGAAGCGCGCCTCATACGGCAGGCCCGCCAGCCCCGGGGCCCACGGATCGGCCGCGTAGGTCTGCGAGAAGGCGCGCTGGGTGCCCTCGACGTTCTCGGTGCTCTGCTCCGTGATGGCGGGCACGCTCCGGCCCTCCGCGGTGAAGGTGCCCCGGGTGCCGGACGCGGCGGAGGCGGGAGGCCAATCGCCCGAGCCCAGCACATCCAGGGGCAGGCTCAACAGCGCCTCCTCGAGGGGCTCCGGCTCCGCCTGGGAGAAGTCGGAGCAGGGGGCGGCGTTGGCGTCCACGGGGCCCTCGGTGCGCAGCAGGTAGCCGCGCTCGGCGGAGAAGCACACGCGCTGCACGCCCGGCGAGGGGGCCACGTTCACGTCCCGGTCGTAGTACGCGCCCGGGCCCAGGGGCCGCTCCAGCGCGGGCACGGGGGCGGTGGCACCGGCCGAGCCCTCGCGGAACTCGCGCAGCGACAGCTTGAGGCCGGCCAGGACGTGGAAGCCCGCCGTCTCGGTGCTCGCCTCGAGCAGGCCGTGGGTGAGGTAGAGCGGGCCCGGCTCGTTGGCGTACACGCGCGTGCGCAGGGGGCCGTCCACGGGGCGCTGGTCGCTGACGTAGCGCGTGGCCTCCCAGGTGCGGCCCGCGCTGGAGGGCTTCTCGGCGGAGGCCTCGCCCGTGTGGGGCACGTCGAGCGTGCGCGTCGTGTCCGCGCGCACCGGCAGCAGGAGGTCCTGCGCCAGCCGCGGGTGGGCCAGGGGCTTGCCGGCCTCGTCGGTGAAGGCCACGCGCACCCAGACCCAGGGCTGCTGCACGGCCACCACCTCCAGCGTCAACTGACCGCCGAGGGCGCGCGCGCCGCCCTGGCTCGCGGAGAAGGTGTAGGTGACCCGGTCGCCCACGCGGGCGCGCTTCCAGGCGTCAGCGGTCTGCATGGAGGCGGGCTCCTGGGACGGGGTGTCGGAGGGAGAGGGGCCGCTCGACTTCGTGCTCTCGCAGCCCGGGAGGAAGGACAGGGCCGCGCCCAGCAGCGCGGCGAGGGGGAGTGTGGAGTGGCGCATATGCATGTGAGACTTGATACACCGGGAGTGTATTCACCGGGTGAACTGTCCGAGCGCCCCCCCCTGTCCGAGGCGAGGGCACCCCGTCCGAGATTCGGACAGTCCGGGTGTCGCGCGCGCAACTAGTTGATGCCGCAATTGTTTCAGCAGCAAACGTCAGCGTGCTTTACATGCTGTCCCAGGCCAACGGGTGCATCCGTGCACCAGGGAGAATATTGACCCACCAACCAAGTCCCTGATTTCCGGTGTGTCCATGGGTTGGTCCGAGGGTTGCTCAGGGAACGGGACGCGCGGCCGCGGCTGGACCCCCAGGCGGCGGCGCCCAACCCCGTCGTCCCCCGAAAAGGAAGCCCCCATGCGCAAGCTTTCCATGGCGTTGCTGGCCGGTGTTGCTCTCGTTGGCTGCGGTGTCGATCCTCAGGTGGAGAACCAGGAGATCGTCTCCAACCTGGTCCAGGCCGGCTTTCCGGCCGATGACATCATGGTCGTCGAGGATGCCGTGTACGTGGGGCGTGACGCTCACGTGACCCTCGAGGCCTCCCGCGAGATGCTCCAGCCCGGCAAGGAGAGCGCGGAGCAGTACCGGACGACCAACCTCGTCAGCACCACCGTGACGAAGATCTGCATCAACCCCACCTCCACCTTCAACAGCTACGCCCGCCTGAGCCAGGGCCTCGACCTGGCCATCCAGAACTACAATGGCCTGGGGCTCAGCTTCACCATGGCGCGCGGCCCCACCACCGGCTGCAGCGCGAACATCACCGCGCAGACCATGTCCGGCACCGGCGGCTCCGCGGGCTTCCCCTCGGGCGGCAAGCCCTACGGCACCATCAACATCGGCACCGGCCTGAACACCTACAGCGTGGACGTGAACGAGCACGTCATCACCCACGAGCTCGGCCACGCGATCGGCTTCCGTCACTCGGACTACTACAACCGCGCCATCAGCTGCGGC
>NZ_DBNGVP010000088.1:0-74516 GCF_057119385.1 Archangium sp.
CCCGGTCCAAGAAGGGGGCGAAGTGAACCCCGGCCAGCGTCGCTGACGCTCCGACTGTTCCGCTTGCTCCGGAACAGGCGTTCCACTTCGTCCGGAACGAGTGTTCCACATCGCCGGAATACGCACCGCCAGGAAGAGCGCGTCCTCGCCCAACGCCGTCGCCAGCCTACCGCATGGTATACTCGGGCGGATGATCATGACGGTCACAGCTTGAAAGGCGGTACGAAGAAATGATGCCGCGTTATCTCGCGATGCTAGTCGCTTCAGGGGGCATCCTGGGGTGTGCTACTGGCGGACAGCCAAAATTCTGGCGCGACCCGGATGGCAACATCATCTTCATGGGCCCCATGCTCGGCCCCACCGACAATCTGGAGACGCTCGCTCCGCAGCTTTGTGAAAAAGTCCGAGACATGCCTGGTGCCCAAGCCGGCCACCAACGTGGTGGACAGGAGTATTGTGGAGCCATCTACCAGCGTCCTGGAGATACAAGATTCTTTGCAAGCTATCCCTCCTCGCTCGGTCCGCCACTTGAACTACCGGGTGGAAGAAAAGCCTGCTTTGTCCCGAACAAGGTCAGTGACTCCGAGGCGCCGGGAGGACAAATCTACGCTGATTACCATAGCCACCCATCGGCCTCGCGGTTCTCTCCGGAAGATCTACAAGCGCGACGTCAACGCTTCTACTTCCGGGTGATGTTCAACCACATCTGTGAGGTCTATTTGTATGACTTTCAAGATCGGACGGTCTTCCAACTTCAAGACGGAAAATTCGCCCCCATCAAACAGGTGACGGACGATATCCGCGGCCAATAAAAACCTCATGTCATACATATTGAACCGACCTGTCAGCGCTCAGATGCCGCACCAGCAACCCACAGGAGGATGGATGAAGCGAATCAGCCTGGGAATCCTGATGATTGCTCTTCCCGGGTGCATTCACATCCATCGGAAGGCATCTGTTGCGCCTCACGAAATCGCTGAGCGCATCCAGTTTCCAGAATGGGGCAAAGACGCGGCCACCGTCACCGGGCCACAGCTCAAAGCACTCCAGATTGCGATGGATGATTTCCGGCCGACAGGATGGGGACCCCCCAAGAACAAGGACGCGCTGGTTCACTGCCTGCAGCAGATCGAGAACTACGACGCATGGATCAAGCGCGGCGAACGAGTCACGTTCGTTCACTTCACGCCCAAAGAAGATGAACGCTGCGGCCTCGAGCCAAGCCCTGTCGATGCCGGTGCGAGCTACGCCATCAGCGATGAGGGAGTCATTCTCAGGCGTGAATGATCACGCGGACACACCTGGGGCCAGATTGAAGCCATACACCCTCACCCCAGCCCTCTCCCAGAGGGAGAGGGGGCATACACAGGGTCAATCGAACAGGCCCTGGAGGTAGAAGCGGCCGTCTCGCGCGTCCCGGAATACCCACGCCGGGCCCAGTCCCTCGAAGTGCACCCGGTAGTAGTCCCGGCTGTACGGCCTCGCGTCCCACCAATCCCCGCTCAGCCGCTCCGGGCCCACCAGCGCCATCACCCGGCGCCGCCGCCCTCCCAGCCTCGCCGCCAGCAGCTCGCCCGAGGCCGTCATCTCCACGTCGATCGTGGCCGGCGTCCCCAGCATCCGCGAGGGCCGCTCCCGCATGAACTCGGGCACCGGCTCCGCCGCCTCCACGGGCTGCAGCAACTCCCCCTCCAGTCCGCGCCTCATGGGCGGTGGCCGGAAGGTCTTCGTCTCGTACGCATCCTCGGGCCGGTGCGTGTCCTCCAGCGCCGCCATGAAGAGCGCGTCCTCGCCCAGCGCCGTCGCCAGCCGCGAGAGCACCACCTCCAGTGCCGCGTCTCCCTCGGGCGCGTCCCCCAGTGCCAGTTGCTGGCCCCGGTCCTCGCAATCCTCCTCCACCCGGAGGATCAGCCCCGCCACCGGTCCCTCGAGCCGCACGTCCGACAGCCGGTGCCGCGTCAGTTCCAGCAGCATCTTCGCCTGAGCCGTCGGCCTCGCCAGCGTCAGCGGCACCACCGCCTGTCCCGACGGGTCCAGCTTCAACGTCAGGTTCATCCGCACCGCCGCCCGCTTCCGGCCTCCCAGCCGCCCGCACAGCCGGTCCAGCACCGTCTTCAGCGCGAACTGCAGCGGCTCCAGCGACTCGGCCGGCCACTCCAGCGTCAGCTGCTCCTCCAACACCTCCTCCAGCACCTCCGCGATGAACGGGGTCTCATCTCCTCCCCGGCAGCGCGCGTGCGCCCTCATCCCCGCCGCGCCGCCTCGCGCCGTTACCGCCCCCACCGGCAGCCCCGCCACCTCGCCCAGCGTCGTCAGCCCAAGCGCCGCGAACGCCGTCTGCTCCGGGCCCTCCAGTGCACTCAGGGGCAGCGGCGCCAGCGCCCGCGCGCTCTCTCCTTCCGGCACCACGCTCATCCGCGGCGCCCCGTGCCTCGCCAGCGCCCTCGCGGTGAACTTCTCCGAAGCCACCACCACCCTCCCCCTCCACCCCAGCTCCGAGCACTGCGCCAGCACCTTCGCGCACAGCCCCTCCTCCCCCTTCGCCAGGTGCGCCGCGCTCGCGTCGAACCACAGCCCGTCCGGCTCCGATAGCTGGAAGCCCGGCGCCAGTCCCATCAGCATCTCGCCAATGCCCACCAGCGCCCGCCGCTCCTCCTCCGGCCGGTACGGGAAATGTCTCAGCTCCGGCTCCAGCGCCGTCGCCGCCGTCAGCGTCATCCCTTGCTTCACCCCCGCCTTCAGCGCACTCGTGGACGCGCACGCCACCCGCTGCTGGCCTCGCACCTCCTCCACCAGCACGAACGGCCTGCCCGTGAGCTCCGGCAGCTCGATCACCTTGCGCTGCACCGGGAAGCGCGAAAAGTGCAGATACCCCAGCCGCATCTCCGTTCCCCTCCCCTCGCCTCAGTGCAGCGCCGTGCCCGCGTCCAGGCTCGCGCGCAACGACGGCATCGGCGTGTCACGGCCCGGGCGCTGCCACAGGATTCCCCGGTGTCCCTCCGACGGGGGCCGCTCCCTCGGGAGCTCCGGCACCGTCACGTCCTCCGCGGGCGGCAGCTCCGCTCCCCACGGCGCCTCCACTCCCTCCAGCTCCGGATAGAGCGCCTTCCACGGCACCACCGTCCTCGAGCCGATTCCTCCCTGCCGGCTTCGCACCACCTCCACCGACAGGCCCTCGCCGTCTCGCGCCTCCGTCCGCAGCCTCATCATCCCGTCCCCCGGGGCCTCCGGCGCCGTCAGCAGCAGCAGCAGGCTCCCTCCCCTCACCGCCGCGTCCATCAGCCGCTTTCCCTCCGCCGGGGACAGGCGCACTCCGCCCGCTCCCTTCGGGCCTCGCGTCAGGTCCAACACCACGCACGCGAATGCCCCACTCCTCACCAGCTGCACCGCCGACCACGCCAGCTGCTCCGCCGTCTTCGGCCGCACGATCAGCAGCCGGGCAGGATCCACCCCCGCCGCCACCGCCGCCGGCGGGTAGAGCTCTCCAGAGCCGTCCACGTACGCGCACAGCCGCCCTTCCCGGTGCGCCGACGCCACCGCCCTCAACGCCAGGCTCGTCCTCCCCGACGCCGCCTCACCCCACAGCTCCACCACCTGCCCCAACGGCAGCCCTCCCCCCGGCAGCAGCTCGTCAAAGGCCTCCACCCCCGTCCTCAGCGCCGCCAGGTACTTCCTCGGCGCCGCCTGCAACCGGCGGATCTGCTCCCTCAACGCCTCCACCGTCACCGATACCTTCTCGGCCGTCGCACTCATCACGTCCCCCGTCCCACACTGGACCTGAAATTGGGTTCAGTATGCCGTCCGGGCTGACATGCGCCAGGAAATGTCGCCTGGTGATCAGCCAGGCGCGTTCTTTTTCACGGTTTTCGGGGTGGGTGCGCAGGCGAGGCGACAGACCCTCACCCCAACCCTCTCCCAGAGGGAGAGGGGGTTTACACGGGCTCAACTCGCGGTCCAGGTACCCTCACCCCGTCCCTCTCCCGAGGGGAGAGGGGTGGTTTCTCTGGGTGGAGAGGCTCTGGTGGTGGGGCTCTGGTGGTGGGGCTCTGGTGGAGCGGCTCAGTTGGAGGGGCTCAGTTCGCGCAGAGCAGTTTGACTTCCAGCTTCTGATCCGTCGGCTTCCTCGGGCACGAGGACTGGAAGTACAGCCGCGCCGCCCTCCCCCCCGCAGATGGCTCGTACGTCAGGTCTCCCCCCGCCACGCTGCACGTCTGCACCGTCCCGTCCTCCCTCGTCACCCTCACCTGCGCCAGCCTCGCGTCCGGCAGGTTCACCACCTCGATGCTCTGCGACGTCCTCGCCAACGTCGCGATCGACACCAGCGTCTCCCGGAAGTCCGCCCGGCAGATGGAGTCCAGGTTCTTCAGCCCTGTATCGAACTGCGCCGCCATCTCCCGCTGCCGGAATCCCGGCCCGTACGACGTCGGGCAATCCACGTTGCGCACGAACGTCCCCGTCGGCGTCCGATCCAACACCGTCCCCACCGCCTTGTCCGTCAGCCCCACCGGGCCAATCGTCGCCCACAGCACCTCGCGCGTGGACCCCAGCCCATCCTCCAGGTTCCGGAAGATCCGCGCGTACTCCCGCACCGGCGTCAGCCGATCCGACTGCTCGCTGCACAGATCCCGCGTCGTTTCCTCCGTCAGAATCACCGGCGGCGGCCGCTCCGTCGAGCTGCAGTCCTCCTCGTCCGACACCACCACCACCAGCAGCCGCGCCCCGTCCCGCAGGAAGCCTCCGTTACCTCCCTCGCCCACCGGCATCGTCGACAGGGGCGGCGTCACCGCCAACCGCACCGCCTCGAAGGGCGTCTCCTGCCCGCTGCCCCTCGTCCCCACCTTCACCAGGCGGCTGAACTTCGCCAGGAGGTCCGGATCCCCCTCGTCCAGGTAGCGCTCGGCCGTGGGCTGCTCCCGCTCGTCAGGGACCGGCCTCAGCCGCCCCGCCTGATCGGGAAAATCCGCCAACTGCTCGCGGTTATCATAGAACGCGTGCAGGTAGACCGACGTCGTGATGACGCCCACGCGGAAGTCCTGCTCCACGCCGCTCCCCCGCTGGAGCTCCGCCAGGAACGCGGGCAGCTCGGAGGCAATGGCCTTCTGCTCCTCGTCCATCGATCCCGAGTTGTCGATGACGAAGAGCAGATCCGTCTTCTGGGCCGAGATCAGCGGGGCGTCCGCCTGGCACCGGCCCGGCAACGTGGAGCCGGGCTCCTCCACGGGGGACGTACACGCCACACCCCACAGGGCGGTGGCCAACAGCGCGCTCGTTCGGATGGACTGCATCATGGGGGGATCTCCTGGGAACGCGGCCGGGTGTAGCGCGCGCCCGGGCCATGGACAAAGGGGGGTCCCCGAACATGCCCCACATCCGGGGGGATGTGCGAGCAACCGTCCGGGATCCGACGACCTACACGAAAAACGCAGGCCACGTTTGCCATGTGCGTTTTGGTTGCTACGTTGAGTCAACTCTCACAGAAGATCGACAACCCAGCTGTTCTACCGGCTCGGAAGCTGTCCGGCCGGGCTGGAAACCGAGGCATCGACTACATGTCCGACGACAAGAAGAAGGGTTCCGGCGCTGCGGCCATGCCGGCTGCGATGGCGCCTCCAGGGATGATCAACAAGGAGGACATTCCCCAGGTCCTGCCGATCCTCCCCCTGCGCAATTCGGTGTTCTTTCCGGGCGGCGTGCTGCCGCTCGCGGTGGGGCGGCAGAAGACGATCGCCCTCATCAAGGACGCGGTGCGTGACGACCAGGTGATCGGCGTCGTCACCCAGCGCCGCGCCGAGGAGGAGGACCCGGGCGCGTCCGACCTCTACACGATGGGCACCGTGGCCCGCATCGTGAAGCTCCTCAAGATGGGCGAGGACAACTACTCGCTCGTCGTCCAGGGTCTGGCGCGCTTCCGCGTCATGGACCTGGTCCAGGAGGCCCCCTACCTCAAGGCCCGCGTGGAGGCCGTGGAGGATCGCACCTCGGCCGAGAACGTCGAGGTGGAGGCCCTGGGCATCAACCTCAAGAAGCTGGCGCGCGAGGTCATCGAGCTGATGCCCGAGCTGCCCGCCGCGGCCACCGAGCTGGTCGAGTCCATCACCCACCCCGGCCACCTGGCGGACCTCATCGCCGCCAACGTGGACGTGCCCATCGAGGAGAAGCAGGCCGTCCTCGAGACGGTGGACCTCAAGGCCCGGATGAAGCTCGTGCTCGAGCTGCTCAACCGCAAGCGCGAGATCCTCAAGCTCTCCAACAAGATCGACTCCGCCGTGAAGGGCGAGATGTCGAAGACCCAGCGCGAGTACTACCTGCGCCAGCAGCTCAAGGCGATCAAGGAAGAGCTCGGCGAGATGGGCGAGGAGGAGGAGGAGCTCGACGAGCTGCAGGAGCGCCTGAAGAAGGCCGGCCTGCCGCCCGAGGTGGAGAAGGTGGCCAACAAGGAGCTCAACCGCCTGAAGACGATTCCGGCGGCCTCCAGCGAGTACACCGTCGCGCGTACCTACCTGGATTGGATCGCCGACCTGCCCTGGGCCAAGCTCAGCGAGGACAACCTCGACATCGAGAACGCCCGGCAGACGCTGGACAAGGACCACTACGGCATCAAGAAGGTGAAGAAGCGCATCTTGGAGTACCTCGCGGTGCGCAAGCTCAAGAACGACATGCGTGGGCCCATCCTCTGCCTGGTGGGGCCGCCGGGTGTCGGTAAGACGTCGCTGGGTCAGAGCATCGCCAAGGCGGTGGGCCGCAAGTTCGTGCGCCTGTCGCTCGGCGGCGTGCGTGACGAGGCGGAGATCCGTGGCCACCGGCGTACCTACGTCGGCGCGCTGCCGGGCCGGTTCATCCAGAGCATGAAGAAGGCCGGGACCAAGAACCCGGTGATGATGCTCGATGAGATCGACAAGCTCGGCGCGGACTTCCGCGGCGACCCGAGCGCGGCCCTTCTCGAGGTGCTGGACCCGGAGCAGAACAACACGTTCAGCGACCACTACCTGGACGTGGCGTTCGACCTGTCCAAGGTGCTCTTCATCGCCACGGCGAACCAGCTGGATCCGATCCCTGGCCCGCTCCGTGACCGCATGGAGATCATCGAGCTGTCCGGCTACACGTTCGAGGAGAAGCAGAGCATCGCGCGCATCCACCTGGTGCCCAAGCAGCTCAAGGAGCACGGGCTCAACTCGGACCACATCTCCATCACCGATGAGGCCCTGCTCACGCTGACGACCGCGTACACGCGGGAGGCCGGTGTGCGTAACCTCGAGCGGCGCATCGCGGACATCTGCCGCGCCGTGGCGGTGGAGGTGGCCGGCGGGAAGATGGACAAGCAGAACATCGATGGAAACCGGGTGAAGGAGATCCTGGGGCCCGAGATGTTCTACTCCGAGGTCGCCGAGCGCACCGAGGTGCCGGGCGTGTCCACGGGTCTGGCCTGGACGGCGGCCGGTGGAGACCTGCTCTTCATCGAGGCCACCAAGATGGCGGGCAAGGGCGGCATGACGCTCACCGGCCAGCTGGGCGACGTGATGAAGGAGAGCGCCACGGCCGCGCTGAGCTACCTGCGCAGCAAGGCGGAGGTGCTGGGCATCAACCCGAACTTCCTCGAGAAGACGGACCTGCACCTGCACTTCCCCGCGGGCTCCATCCCCAAGGATGGTCCCTCGGCCGGCGTGACGATCCTCACCGCGCTCACCAGCCTGCTCACGGGCATCCGGGTGCGCGGCGACACGGCGATGACGGGCGAGGCCACGCTGCGTGGCCTGGTGCTGCCGGTGGGCGGCATCAAGGAGAAGGTGCTCGCGGCTCACCGCGCCGGCATCAAGCGCGTCATCCTCCCGGAGCGCTGCCGCAAGGATCTGCAGGACGTGCCGGATCAGGCGAGGAACGACATCGAGTTCATCTTCGCCACCCGCATGGACGAGGTCCTGGAGGCCGCGCTGGAGACCTCCCCTTTCAAGAAGGGGGTCACCGAGGGTGAGAAGTCGGTGCCGCCCCAGGCGGAGCCGGCTCCCGAGGTCCGCGCTTGACGCGGCCCTGAGCCACTCTTGAAGTCGATGGCGGGCAGGTCTCCGGACAGGGGGCCTGCCCGTTGTCGTTCGTGGGGGTCTCCGGCCCCCGTGTATGCTCCCTGGAACGCCGGACAGTCGGCCGGGGTCCGAGGAGACATGTCGAAGAGCCCCACCTGGCCGCTGCTGCTGCTCCTGGGCCTGTCCGCCGGATGCGAGGAGCAGGCCCGAGCCGCGCCCCCTCCGCCCGAGATCACCCCCGCCCCCGCCGCGAGCGCCGCGCCCGTCCCGGTGCCGGAGGCCCCACCCCGCTGGCCCGCCGCGAGCGCCCCGCTCACGGTGGCTCAGGTGGAATTCCCCAGGGGCTTCGGGAAGAAGCGCATCTACCTGGACGCGGGGCACGGCGCGCCCGGGAACGAGGGCAACACCTCCGTCGTCTGCGAGCCGGAGGAGGTCCACACGCTCCGGGTGGCCGAGGATCTCGCGAAGCGGCTGGAGGCCACCGGGCACTTCCTGGTGAAGGTGAGCCGGAAGGCCGGGCAGCGGCCCACGTACCCGACCCGGCTCGAGGAGGCCGAGCGCTGGCGGGCACAGCTCTTCGTGAGCATCCACTCGGACGCCCGCGGGGAGGCGCACTGGTGGCAGAGCTCCCTGGAGCAGGTGTGCCTGAGGAACGACACGGCCCCCGGGTACAGCGTGCTCTACGCCGACGACATCGCCGAGCCCCTGCTCTCCCAGCGGCTCGCGCTGGCCCGGGCACTGGCCCGGCGCATGGGCGACGCGGGCTTCCTGCCCTACGGCGGCGAGGACTACGTGGGCCTCTACGCCCCCGACTCCGAGCAGCCAGGGACCTTCGTGAGCCGGCACCTGCCGGGACAGCGCATCTTCGTGCTGCGCAAGCCGCCCATGCCCTCGGTCATCATCGAGACGCACCACGCGCTGGACCTCGAGGAGGTGGCCCGCTGGCGCGAGGTGCGCACCCTGGAGGCCTTCGCCGCGGCGGTGACCCAGGGGCTGGTGGATGCCTTCGCCCCACCCCCGGGTGCCCCGCCCGCGCCCCAGGTCTCAACCCGTGCCACGCTCCCCGTGCCCTGACTCCGCCCGCTCCGCCTCCGCCAGCCAACGCGTGAGCCGCTCCGCCAGCTCGCGCACGTGCGGCGCCCGGAGGATGCCGTAGTGGTCGCCCGGGATGTCCTCCACCGTGAGACTGGAGGCCGCGAGCCGGCCCCAGCCATGCGTGGCGTCCACCTCGACGCCCTTCCGCGCGTCACGCGCCCGGAGCAGCAGCGTGCGACCCTCGTAGGGCTCGGGGCTGTAGTGGGCCACGGCGCGCAGGTTCGCCCGGGCCACCTCCAACAGCACCCGCAGCTCCTCCAGGCCCGTTCCGGGTGGCAACAGCCCCGCCTCGCGCGCATGTGTCCAGAGGGTGCGGAGTTGATCCTCGGGGGGCAGGCCCGCGAGGGACTCGGGGGAGAGGGACAGGTCGCGCCCGGCGCTCCTTGCCAGGTCCGCCGCGAAGCCCACCAGCAGCGTGGCCGGGTCCGGCTCCGGCGTCGGCTGCCCCGCGGGGGCGAAGCTGTCGAGCAGCACCAGCAGCACCACCTCCTGCCCCTGGCGCCGCAGCTCCCTCGCCATCTCGTAGGCCACCGTCCCGCCCAGCGACCAGCCTCCGAGCAGGTACGGCCCCTCGGCCTGGACCGCGCGCACCTGCTCCACGTACCGGCGAGCCATGTCCTCCACGCGCGTCAGGGGCGCCTCGCTCCCCTCCAGCCCCGTGGCCTGCAACGCATGGAAGGGACGTCCCGTGCCCAGGCGTCTTGCGAGCTCCGCGTAGCACAGCACGTTGCCTCCCACCGGGTGCACCCAGAAGACCGGCGTGCCCGTACCCTCGGGTTGCAGCGTCACCCGGTTGCCCTGGACCGAGGCCAGCGTCCCCGCTCGCAGCCGGACCGCGAGCTCCTCGATCGTGGGCCCCTCGAAGAGCGCCGCCAGCGGCACCGTGCGTCCCAGCCGCTCGCGGAGCTTCGCTACCAGCCGCACCGCCAGCAGCGACTGGCCGCCCAGCTCGAAGAAGCTGTCCGTCACTCCCACGGGCGCTACGCCGAGCACCTCTTCCCAGACGCTCGCCAGCTCCCGCTCGAGATCGTCCCTCGGCGGCACGGAGGCCCGGCTCCCCTGGCGCGCTTCCCCGGGCGCCGGCAGGGCTCGCCCATCCACCTTGCCACTCGACGTCAGCGGCAGCGCCTCCAGCACCACGAACGCCGAGGGCACCATGTACTCCGGCAACCGCCGCTTCAGCCAGGTACGCACAGCCTCGAGGTTCAACCCGAGGCGCCCGGCACCCTCACCCCGTCCCTCTCCCGGAGGGCGAGGGGATGTGGGCACGGTGGGGGACTCGGGCACCACCGTGGGCACCACGTACGCCACCAGCCGTGATTCGCCCGAGGGGCTCTTCCACGCCCTCACGTGCGCCTGCTTCACGTCCGCCCGCTCCCTCAGCACCGCCTCCACTTCTCCCGGCTCCACCCGCACGCCGTTCACCTTCACCTGCGCGTCCACCCGGCCCAGGAAGTCCAAGCGCCCGTCCGCCCTCCACCTCACCACGTCCCCCGTGCGGTACAGGCGCTCGCCCGGCTCGCGGCCAAAGGGGTTGGGCACGAAGCGCTCCGCCGTCAGCTCCGGCCTCCCCACGTAGCCCCGCGCCAGCCCCGGGCCTCCCAGGTACAGCTCTCCCGCCACTCCCGGGGGCACTGGCCTCATCGCCCTGTCCAGCACGTACGCCTGCGTGTTGGCCAGCGGCCCTCCGATGGGCGGACGCGCCTCTCCCGGCTCGCACTCCTCCCACGTGGCGAGCACCGACACCTCCGTGGGGCCATAGCCGTTGACGAGGCGCCGGCTCCTGCCCCACCGCTCCACCAGCTCCGCCGGACAGGCCTCGCCCGCCACCATCACCACCCGCAGGTGCTCCAGCCCCTCGTCCGGCAACAGCGCCAGCACCGACGGCGGCAGCGTCAGCACCGTCACCTTCCCCTCCACCAGCTCGCGCCGCAGCTCCTCCCCCAGCGGTACCCTCCCGCCCGCCGGCACGTACAGCGCCCCTCCCGCCGTCACCGTCAGCAGGTACTCCCAGATGGAGGCATCGAAGCCCAGCGACGCCAGCTGCATCACCCGGCTCTCCGCTCCCACCCCATAGGCCCGCGCCTTCCCCAGGACGAGATCGCATGCGCCCTCGTGCGTCACCACCACGCCCTTGGGCCGTCCCGTGCTCCCCGAGGTGTAGAGGACATAGGCCGCGTTGCCGGCCCGCACGCCGCTCTCCAGCGGGCCCGTCTCCCCTCCCACCTCCTCCAGCACCACCACCGGGACTCCTTCCGGCAGCCGGCTCCTGTCCTCCCACCCACGCTTCGTCACCACCGCGCGCACGCCCGCGTCCCGCGCCATCCACTCCAGCCGCTCCGCCGGCAGCACCGCCTCCAGTGGCACGTACACGCCCCCCGCCAACTGCACGCCCCAGAAGGCCACCACCGCCTCCACGCTCTTCTCCATCAGCACGCCCACCCTCACCTCCGGCCCCACGCCCTCGCGCCTCAGCCGGTGCGCCAGACTCCGGGCCCTCGCCTCCAGCTCCCGGTAGCTCAGCCTCTGCCCGCGGCCCTCCAACGCCAGCGCCTCGGGCGTGCTCGCCGCCCGCAGCTCCAGCACCCGGCCCAGTCCCTCCACCGCCCCCTCCACCCGCGGCCCCCTGCTCCACTCCTCCAGCACCCGGGCCCGCTCCTCCCCCACCAGCAGCTCCACGTCCACCACCCGCTGCTCCGGCGCCCTCGCCACCACCGACAGCAACGTCTCCAGGTGCCTCGCCAGCCGTTGGATCGTCTCCGGCTCGAAGAGCGAGGTGTCATAGGAGAACGCGCCCCTCAGCCCCTCCGGCGCCGGTGTGAAGCCCAACGTCAAGTCGAGCTTCGCCGCGGGGCCCTCCCGCTCCACCGGCGACAGCTTCAGCTCCCGCAGCGAGACCTCGTGGCCCGGCGTGTTCTGGAGCACGAACATCACCTGGAAGAGGGGCGAATGCCGCAGCTCCCGCTCCGGCTTCAGCTCCTCCACCAGCTTCTCGAAGGGCACGTCCTGGTGCGCGTATGCCCCCAGCGCCACCTCGCGCACCCGTGCCAGCAGCTCCCGGAACGAGGGCGCCCCGCTCACGTCCGTGCGCAGCACCAGCGTGTTGACGAAGAGGCCGATCAACCCCTCCACCTCCACCCGCGTGCGCCCCGCTACCGGCGTGCCCACCACCACGTCCTCCTGGCCACTCCAGCGCGCCAGCAGCGCCTGGAAGCCCGCCAGCAGCACCATGAACAGGCTGCACCCCTCGCGCTGCGCCAGCGCCTCCAGCGCCTCACTCAGTCCGCGCGACAGCACCACCGGCACCTGGCCCGCACGCCTGGACCTCCGCGCCGGACGCGGCCTGTCCAACGGCAGCTCCAACACCGGCGGACTGCCCGCCAGCCGCCTCCTCCAATACGCGAGCTGCTCCTCCAGCACCTCGCCCTTCAGCCACTCCCTCTGCCAGCGCGCATGGTCCGAGTACCGCAGCGGTAGCTCCGGCAACGGGCTCGGCGCCCCACGGCAGAAGGCGTCGTACAGCGCCGCCAGCTCCCGGAAGAGGATTCCCGCCGACCAGCCGTCGAAGACGATGTGGTGCACCGTCAGCAGCAGCACGTGCTCCCGCTCCCCCAGCCGCAGCAGCGTCGCGCGCAACAGCGGGCCCCGGGAGAGCTCGAAGGGCCGCCCCGACTCCTCCGAGGCGAGCCGCTCCACCGCTTCGCTCCGCGCGTCCTTCTCCAGCGCCGACAGGTCCACCGGCGCCAGCGGCAGCCGCACGGGCCCGGTGAGGTGCAGCACCGGCTCGCCTCCCCGGCTCTCGATCGAGGCCTGGAGCACTTCGTGCCGGCGCACCACCTCCTCCAGCGCGCGCTCCAGCGCCGCCGTGTCGAGCGGGCCCTCCAGCCGCAGCGCGACGGGGATGTTGTACGCCGTGTTCCCCGGCTGGAGCTGCTCCAGGAACCACAGCCGCTGCTGGGCGAAGCTGAGCGGCGGCGGTCCATCCGTGTCCACGGCCCGGACCAGGGGCGCCGCCTCGGCCGCCGCCCCACCCACCGAGGTGATGTGCGCGGCCAGGGCCTCGAGTGTCGGTGCATCGAAGACGGCCTGCAGCGGCACCTCCACCCCGAGCTCCTTGCGCACCCGCGACACCAGCTGCGTCGCCAGCAGCGAGTGCCCGCCCAGATCGAAGAAGCTGTCCGTCACTCCCACCGGCTCCACCCCGAGCAACTCCTCCCAGAGGTGCGCCAGCGCGCGCTCCAGCTCATTCCTCGGCGCGATGGAACGCCTGCCCTCCGGGCGGACCTCCTCCGGAGCGGGCAGCGCTCGCCCATCCACCTTGCCGCTGGACGTGAGTGGCAGCGCCTCCAGCACCACGAGCGCCGAGGGCACCATGTACTCCGGCAGCCGCTGCTTCAGCCGGGTACGCACAGCCTCGAGGCTCAACCCGGGGGACCCGGTACCCTCACCCCGTCCCTCTCCCGGAGGGCGAGGGGAGGTGGGCACTACGTATGCCACCAGCCGCGACTGGCCCGAGGGGCCCTTCCACACCTTCACGTGCGCCTGCTTCGCGCCCGCCAGCTCCCGCAGCGCCGCCTCCACCTCGCCCGGCTCGATCCGGACGCCGTTCACCTTCACCTGCGCGTCCACACGTCCCAGGAAGTCCAGCCGCCCGTCCGCCCTCCACCGCACCACGTCCCCCGTGCGGTACAGCCGCGCTCCCGGATCACCACTGAGTGCATCCGGAACGAAGCGCTCCGCCGTCAGCTCCGGCCTCCCCACGTAGCCCCGCGCCAGCCCCGGGCCTCCCAGGAACAGCTCCCCCGCCACTCCTGGAGGCACCGGCCGCATCCCTCCATCCAGCACGTAGGCGCGCACGTTGCCCAGCGGCCCGCCAATGCCCGGCCGACCCCCGCCCACCTCGCACTCCTCCCACGTGGCGCACACCGTCACCTCCGTGGGCCCGTACCCGTTGACGAAGCGCCGCCCCGGAGCCCACCGCTCCACCAGCTCGGCCGGACAGGCCTCGCCCACGGACTTCACCACCCGCAGGTGCTCCAGCTCCTCGTCCGGCAACAGCGCCAGCACCGACGGCGGCAACGTCACCACCGTCACCTTCCCCTCCACCAGCTCGCGCCGCAGCTCCTCGCCCAGCGGCACCCTCCCACCCGCCGGCACGTACAGCGTCCCGCCCACCGACACCGTCAGCAGGTACTCCCAGATGGAGGCATCGAAGCCCAGCGACGCGAGCTGCATCACCCGGCTCTCCGCTCCCACCCCGAACGCCCCCGCCTTGCCACGCACCAGATCGCACGCGCCCTCGTGCGTCACCACCACGCCCTTGGGCCGCCCCGTGCTTCCCGAGGTGTAGAGGATGTAGCAGGCATTTCCCGGCTCGACTCCCGACTCCAGCGCGCCCGCCGCCTCCTCCCGCACTTGCAGCTCTTCCAGCCGCACCACGGACACGGCCTCGGGCAACCGGCACCGCGCCTCCAGGCCTCGCAGCGTCACCACCGCGCGCACGCCCGCGTCCCTCGCCATCCACTCCAGCCGCTCCGCCGGCAGCACCGCCTCCAGCGGCACGTACACGCCCCCCGCCTTCTGGATGCCCCAGAAGGCCACCACCGCCTCCACGCTCTTCTCCAACAACACGCCCACGCGCACTTCTGGCCCCACGCCCTCGCGCCGCAGCCGGTGCGCCAGACTCCGGGCCCTCGCCTCCAGCTCCCGGTAGCTCAGCCTCTGCCCGTTTCCTTCCACCGCCAGCGCATCGGGCGTGCTCGCCGCCTGGAGCTCCAGCACCCGTGACAGGCCCTCCATCGCCCCCTCCACGCGCGGCCCCCGGCTCCACTGCTCCAGCACCCGGGCCCGCTCCTCCCCCACCAGCAGTTCCACGTCCACCACCCGCCGGTCCGGCGCCCTCGCCACCGCCACCAGCAGTGTCTCCAGGTACCTCGCCAGACGCTGGATCGTCTCCGGCTCGAAGAGCGCCTCGTCGTACAGGAAGAGGCCCCGCAGCCCCTCCGGCGTGCGCGTGAAACCCAACGTCAGATCGAGCTTCGCCTCCAGGGCCTCCTGATCCACCGGCGACAGCTTCAGCTCCGGCAGCACCACCTCGCGCGCCGGGAGGTTCTCCAGGACGAGCAGCACCTGGAAGAGGGGCGAGTGCCCCGACTCCCGCTCCGGCTTCAGCTCCTCCACCAGCTTCTCGAAGGGCACGTCCTGGTGCGCGTATGCCCCCAGCGCCACCTCGCGCACCCGTGCCAGCAGCTCCCGGAACGTCGGCGCTCCACTCACGTCCGTGCGCAACACCAGCGTGTTGACGAACAGGCCGATCAGCCCCTCCACCTCCGCTCGCGTGCGCCCCGCCACCGGCGAGCCCACCACCACGTCCTCCTGGCCCGTCCAGCGCGCCAACAGCGCCTGGAAGCCCGCCAGCAGCACCATGAACAGGCTGCTCCCCTCGCGCTGTGCCAGCGCCTCCAGCGCCTCGCTCGGCTCGCGCGCCAGCACCACCGGCACCCGGCCCGCTCGCGGGGACCTCTGGGCCGGACGCGGCTTGTCCAGCGGCAGCTCCAACACCGGCGGACTGCCCGTCAGCCGCTGCCTCCAGTACGCGAGCTGCTTCTCCAGCACCTCGCCCTTCAACCACCCCCGCTGCCACCTCGCGTAGTCCGCGTACCGCAGCGGCAGCTCCGGCAACGGGCTCGGCGTCCCACGGCTGAAGGCGTCGTACAGCGCCGCCAGCTCCCGGAAGAGGATGCCCGCAGACCAGCCGTCGAAGACGATGTGATGCACCGTCAGCAGCAGCACGTGCTCCCGCTCGCCCAGCCGCAGCAGCGTCGCACGCAGCAGGGGGGCCCGCGACAGCTCGAAGGGCCGGGACGATTCCTCGGAGACGAGCCACTCCACCGCCCCGCGCTGCTGCCCCGCGTCCATCTCCGACAGATCCACCGGCGACAACGAGGGCCGCGTAAGCCCCGCGATGTGCATCACCGGCTCGCCCTCCCGGCTCTTGAAGGAGGCCCGGAGCACCTCGTGCCGGCGCACCACCTCCTCCAGCGCGCGCTCCAGCGCCTCCCGCTCCAACCGGCCCTCCAGCCGCAGCGCATAGGGCACGTTGTACGCCGTGCTCTCCGACTGGAGCTGATCCATGAACCACAGCCGCTGCTGGGCGAAGCTGAGCGGCGGCGGCTCGTCCGTGTCCACCCCCCGGACCAGCGGCGTGCGAATCCGCGGCGTCTCCTCCACCCGGCGGGCGAGCCCCTCCAGCGTGGGCGCCTCGAAGACGGCTCGCAGCGGCAGCTCCACCCCGAAGGTGCCTCGCACCCGCGACACCAGCTGCGTGGCCAGCAGCGAGTGCCCACCCAGCTCGAAGAAGGAGTCCGTGACCCCCACGCGCTCCACGCCCAACGTGCGCGACCACAGCTCCGCCAGCTTCCGCTCCGTGTCCGTACGCGGCTCGATGAAGCCCGCCGCCTGTGTGGCTCCTGGCATCGGCAGCGCCTTGCGATCCACCTTGCCGCTCGGCGTGAGCGGGATGGCGGACAGCTCGACGATGGCCGCGGGGATCATTGGCTCCGGCAGGCGCTGGCGCAGACGGGCGCGCAGCTCGGAGGGAGCCAACCCGGGAGCCGTGACACCCTCACCCCGTCCCTCTCCCGGCGGGAGAGGGGAAATGGGCACGACGTAGGCCACGAGGCGCTGGTCTCCGGGTGCGTACTCGCGCACGGCGGCCACGGCTTCGCGTACCTCGGGCTGCTCGCGCAGCGCCGCTTCCACCTCGCCCAGCTCGATCCGGTGGCCTCGCAGCTTCACCTGGAAGTCCACCCGCCCGAGGAACTCCACCGTTCCGTTCGACAGCCAGCGCGCTCGATCTCCCGTCCGGTACAGCCTCGCGCCGGGCTCCTCGCTGAAAGCATCTGGCACGAAGCGCTCGGCCGTCGCGTCCGGCCGCCCGAGGTACCCGCGCGCCAGTCCCGCTCCGCCGATGTACAGCTCGCCCGGGACTCCCACGCCCACCGGTTGTCCGTCGCGATCCAGCACGTACAGCCGCACGTTCTCGATGGGCCGGCCGAGCACGGGGCGTCCGTACTCCGCCGTCACGGGGCACACCGTCGCGTCCACCGTGCACTCGGTGGGGCCGTACACGTTGAACGTCCGCACCGTGCGCGAGGCCGCCAACCGCCGCCACAGCGTCTCGGGGATGGCCTCGCCACCCACCAGCAGCGTGATGGGACGCGGGGTCTCCTCCAACCAGCCCGTCTCCAGCAACACCTGGAGCTGCGAGGGCGTGCAGTCGAAAACGTCCACCTCCTGCCGCTCCAGCCAGGCGCGCAGCGCCTCACCGTCGAAGCGCACGGACTCCGGTGTCACGACCAGCGTGTGCCCGCGCAGCACCTGGAAGAGCTGCTTCACCGAGGTGTCGAAGGACACCGAGCCGTTGACACTCACCCGCCGCCCCGGCTCCAGCCCCGCGTACACCGCACCGTGCAGTGCCTCGACGAGGTTCGCCACCGCCCCCTGCCGCACCATCACCGCCTTCGGCCGGCCCGTGCTGCCCGAGGTGTAGATGGCGTACGCCAGATGCTCCGGCCCCGCGCCTCCCGGCACCGGGGTCTCCGGCTCCCCGTGCAGGGACTCCGCCTCGGCGTCCAGCCGCAGCAGCCGCTGCCCGGGTCCCGTCAGCCCATCCACCGCCGCTCCCGCCGTCACCACCACGCCCGCTCCCGAGTCCTCCAGCATGTAGCGCAGCCGCTCGGCCGGGTACCCCGGATCCAACGGCACGTACGCACCACCGGCCTTCAGGATGCCCCACAGCCCCACCACCAGCTCCACCGAGCGCTCCACGCACAGCCCCACCCGCACGTCCGGGCCCACGCCCATCCGCCGCAGCCGGTGCGCCACCTGGTTGGCCCGCGCGTCCAGCTCGCGGAAGGTGAGCCCCACTGGCCCCATCACCACCGCCGGTGCCTCCGGCGTGCGCGCAACCTGCGCCTCCAGCAGCGCCGCCAGCCCGGTCGTGCCCTCGCGCGCCACCGCCGTGGCGTTCCACTCGCGGAGCACCCGCTGGCGCTCCTCCTCGCCCAGCGGCGACAGTTCCTCCACCGGGCGCTCCGCCGACTCCACCAGCTGGCCCAGCAGACGCTGGAAATGCTCCAACAACCGCTGCGCGTCCGCCCCGTCGATGCGGCTCTCGTCGTGGTAGAGGTGCAGCTCCAGCCCCTGGTGGGGATTCGCGATCAGCACCAGCGGGAAGCTGTCGAGCTCGAAGCTGCGCACCTCACGGACCTCCAGCCCCGTCCCCTTCCCGAACCCGCCCTCCAGCGCCTCGTCCACCCGCAGGTTCTCCACCACCACCAGCGACTCGAAGAGCGGCGTCCCGGACGGCACCTCGCTCCAGCGCCGCACCTCCACCAGCGGGCTGTAGTCGTGCTGACGCATCTCCAGCAGCCAGCCCTGCAGCTCCCGCAGCCACTCGCCCACGGGCTTGCCTCGGACAACACGCGCGCGCACCGGCAGCGTGTTGATGAACATCCCGATCGTCTCCTCCACACCCGGCAGCGTCGCCGGACGGCCCGAGACCGTGTTGCCGAACACCACGTCGTCCTCGCCCGCGTGGTGGCGCAGCAGCAGCGCCCAGGCCCCCATGAGGCACGTGCTCAGGGTCACCTTCTGGCGGCGCGAGAGTTCCTGGAGCGCGGCGACCTGCTCGGACGTCAGGCGGACCCTCCGCTCCCGGCGCACGGGGACTCCGCCCGGCACGGGGCCGCGATCCACTCCCACCTGCGTGGGCGATGTGAAGCCCGCGAGTGACTCACGCCAGAACTCCCGGGCGGCATCCAGCTCCTGACGCTGCAACCAGGCGATGAAGTCGCGATACGCGGGCGCCTCGGGCCAGCTCCGCGTGCCGCCGAGCGCCAGCGCCCCGTAGCGGGTGAAGACCTCGCCCAGCAGCAGCGGCATGGACCAGCCATCCAGCACCAGATGCGAGTAGCTGAAGACGATCCTCCAGGCCCGCTCGCCAACTCGCAGCAGCGCGAGCCTCAGCAGCGGGGCCCGCTCCAGCTCGAAGCCCTGACGCCGATCCTCGGCGATCCACGCCGTGAACCGCGCCTCGAACTCCGAGGGCGGCACCTCACACCAGTCCTCCGTGCGGAGGGGCAGTTGCGCATGCCGCATCACCACCTGTAGCGGCTCCTCCAGGCCCTCCCAGAGGAAACCCGTGCGCAGGCTGGCATGGCGGTCCACCGTCTCCTGCCATGCGCGAGCCACCGCTTTGACATCCAGCGGGCCCTCCAGCTCCCAGGAGAGCTGGTTGAGGTACATGTCCGCGCTGGACGCGTGCAGCACGTGGAAGAGCAACCCCTTCTGCAGCGGAGAGAGGGGGTACAGATCCTCGATGTTCCGGCGGCGCGACGCATCGCCCCGCGACACCCGCTCCACCAGCGCATCCAGCTCCTGCTCGCCGAGCTTCACGAGCGGGAAGTCGGACGGAGTGAAATGGTCCCTGCCCTCCGGGGCACGCGCTCGCGCCACCGGCTCCGGGGACTGGCTGGACGCCGGGCCCGACAGTGCGGCGAGTCGGGCGATCGTCGGGTGGGAGAAGAGCTGCTTCGCGGTGATGTGGACTCCCGCCTGCGCCGCCCGGGAGATGATCCGGATGGCGAGGACGGAGTCGCCCCCCAGCTCGAAGAAGTCATCGTGGATGCCCACCCGCTCGTGCCCGAGCACCTGCGCCCAGGCCTCCGCCAACACGCGCTCCTCCGGCGTGCGCGGCGGTTCGTGGGTGGTGGGATTCTCTCGCGCCTCCGGCGCGGGGAGTGCCTTGCGGTCCACCTTGCCGCTCGTGGTGCGCGGCAGTGCATGGAGTGGCACGAAGACCGCGGGCACCATGTACTCGGGCAGGCGTTGACGGAGTTGGGCTCGCAGATGGGAGGGATCCAACCCGGGATCCGTGGCACCCTCACCCCGTCCCTCTCCCGGAGGGCGAGGGGTATTTGGCACGACGTAGGCCACGAGCCACGGATCTCCCCCGGCTCGCTTGCGGAGGACCACCACTGCCTCGCTCACCGAGGGCTCCTCGCCCAGAGCGGCTTCGATTTCTCCCAGTTCGATGCGGAACCCTCGCAGCTTCACCTGCTCGTCGGCACGCCCGAGGAACTCGAGCTGCCCGTCCGGCAGCCACCGGACGACGTCTCCCGTCCGGTACATGCGCGCACCGGGAGCGCCATGGAACGGGTCCGGAATGAAGCGCTCGGCCGTCAGCTCCGGGCGCCCGAGGTAACCCCGCGTCACGCCCTCCCCGCCCACGTACAGCTCTCCCCGCACGCCCACCGCCACCGGGTGCAGCTCCGCGTCGAGCACGTAGGCACTCGCCCCCGCGAGCGGCCCTCCAATCGGCACCACCGCCGCGTCCGGCGAGCACTTCGCCAGCGTCGCGTAGATGGAGACCTCCGTGGGGCCGTACGCGTTGACGAAGAGCCGCCCCGCGCCCCAGCGCCTCGGCAACCTCGGGCCACAGGCCTCGCCCGCCACCATCACCGACTCCAGGGCGGGCAGCGCCTCGACGGGCGTGGCCTCCAGCACCGAGGGCGTGAGCACGGCCGTGGTCACCCGCTCCTCGCGCAACACGCGCAACAGCTCCGCGCCCGGCATCAACGCCTCGCGCGAAGCCATGACCAGCGCCGCGCCATCGCTCAGCGCGCCGAAGATCTCGAACACGGACACGTCGAAGCTCGCCGAGGCGAACTGCAATACCCGCTTGCCCGGCCCGATGGCCCACGCCTCTCGCGAGGCCCTCACGGTGTTGCTCGCGCCCCGATGCTCCACCAGCACGCCCTTCGGCCTGCCCGTCGAGCCCGACGTATAGATGACATAGGCGAGCTGCTCCGGACGCACCTCCACCCCGGGAGACGTCCTCGGCGCGCGTGCGAGCGTCTCACGCTCCGCCTCCGCGTCCAGCAGCACCCGCCACGCGCCCTGCCCCTCCAGCCACGAGGCCGTGCGCTCCTGGGCAATCACCCCGGATGCGCCACTGTCCTCCAGCAGGGAGCGGAGCCGCGCCGCCGGCCACGCCGGATCCACCGGCACGTACGCCCCGCCCGCCTTGAGCACGCCCAGCATGGCGATGATCAGCTCCGGAGAGCGCTCCAGGCACAGCACCACCCGGAACTCCGCCCTCACGCCGAGCCCACGCAGGTGGTGCGCGAGTTGGTTGGCCCGCGCGTCCAGCTCTCCGTAGGTGAGCCGCTCCTTCCCGAAGACGATCGCCTCCGCCTCCGGGGCCGCCGCCGCCCGCTCCTCGAAGCGCCGGTGCAGCAGGCCGGTCTCCGCCGCGGGCACGCCCACCCCACTCCACTCCCGCAGCAGCCGGTGCCGCTCGGACGCGTCCACTGGAGACAACTCGCCCAGCCGCTGACCGGGCCGGGCCACCATGGACTCCAACAGGTGGCGCAGCTGCTCCAGGATCCGTCCGGCATGCGCCGCGTCGAATCGCGCCGCGTCGTAGGCCAGGTGAAGCGGCATCTCCCGCGCGGGCGATGCGATGAGCGTCAACGGGTGGTGATCCGACTCCAGCGAGCGGACATCGCGCACCTCCAGCGAGGGCAGCGACGCCGTGAGCGCCGCGTCCACCGGATAGTTCTCGAAGATCACCAGGCTCTCGAAGAGCGGCGTCCCCGCGGGCACCTCGCTCCAGCGCTGCACCTTCACCAGCGGCGAGTGCTCGTGCTGCCGCATCTCCAGCAGCCACGCCTGGAGCCGCTGGAGCCAAGGGATGAGCGGCTCGTCCCGCGTCAGGCGCACGCGCACCGGCAGCGTGTTGATGAAGAGGCCCACCATGCCCTCCACTCCGGGCAGCTCCGGCGGGCGGCCGGACACGGTGGTGCCGAAGACGACGTCCTTCGTCCCCGCATGGTGGCCGAGCAGCAGCGCCCACGCGCCCTGCACCACGGTGTTGAGCGTGAGGCCCTGCTGGCGCGCGAATGCGTTCAGCGCCTCGGTGGTGGCGGCGGACAGGTGGAGCTGCCGCGTGGCCCGGACGGCTCCGGGCACTTCCTGGCTCGCGGTGCCCCGGCCTGGCTCGGTGGGCTCGGAGAAGCCCGCGAGCGAGCGGCGCCAGAAGCGCTCGGACTCCTCCAGGTTCCGCGACTGGATCCAGGCGATGTAATCGCCGTAGGGCCGCGTCTGCTCCAGCCTCGGCGCCTGCCCCCGGGAGAGCTGCTCGTAGAGGCCGAAGACCTGCTTGATCAGCAGGGGAACGGACCACCCATCCAGCAACAGGTGGTGGTGACTGAAGACGAAACGGTACACCGCGTCCCCGGTGCGCAGCAGGGCCAGGCGGCTCAAGGGCGGCGAGGACAGCTCGAAGCTCCGGCGGCGATCCGCCTCCAGCCACGTGGCGAAGCGTGACTCCTGCTCGGAGACCGGCACCTCACGCCAGTCCTCCTGGACGAGCGGCAGTTCCGCCTCGCGGAGCACCACCTGCAGGGGCTCGTCGACTCCCTCCCAGACGATGGCCGTCCGGAGGATGGAGTGCGCCTCCCCCACCTGCCGCCAGGCTCGCGTGAAGGCGGAGAGGTCCAACACGCCGCGCAGCTCGCAGACGAGCTGGTTGAAGTACAGGCCACCACCCTGCTCGCGCAGGACGTGGAAGAGCATGCCCTGCTGCAACGGGGAGAGCGGGTACAGGTCCTCGAGATTCCGGCCACGCGCGCCGCCCCGGGCCACACGCTCCACCAGCCCATCCAGCTGCGTCTGCCCGAGCCGCGCCAGCGGGAAGTCGGCCGGCGTGAGGAGGCTCGCCTCGTCCCCGGTGGTGCAGCGCGCGAGGAGGGTGCGCAGGGCGTCCAGGAAACCACGCGCCAGGGACTCCAGTGTCTCCTTCCGGTAGAGGTGCTCGCCGTAGGCCCAGGACACCTGGAGGCGGCCTCCGGACACGAGGGCATTCACGCCGATCCGGTGCGAGCGGCGGTCCCTCGGGTCCTGCGTGGGTCCCACGGACTCGGAGGTCAGCGCGAGCGGCGACTCCGGCGGCAGCACGTGGTCGAGCTGCCCCAGGTAGTTGAAGGACACCTCCGCGGCCGGGAGCGCACGCAGGCGGGCGGCCAGCGCCTCGTCCTTCGACAGGTAGCGCAGCACGCCGAAGCCCAGGCCCCGGCGCGGAATGCGGCGGAGGGTCTCCTTGACGGCTCGCAGCCCCGACTCGAGCGTCTGGCCCTCCCCCGCCTCGAGCAGCACCGGGTACAGGCTGGTGAACCAGCCCACCGTGCGTGACAGGTCCACGCCCTCGAGCACGTCCTCGCGCCCGTGTCCCTCCAGGTCCACCTGCAGGCACGGCACGCCCGTCCAGCGCCGGAAGGACTCCACCAGCGCCGCCAGCAGCACCTCCTCCACGCGCGCACGCGACGCCCGCGGCACTTCCTGGAGGAGCAACCGCGTCTCCTCCGCCTCCAGCTCCACCCGCACCATGCGCGCGGAGCCCTCGGTGTCCTCACCGCCGGGCAGCGCTCCGGGAAACTCCATCGGCAGGCGCGAGACACGCTCCCAGGGCAGGCCCAACCAGTACTCCGCCTCCTCGCGCATGGCCGGCGTCTGGGCATACGCCTCCAGCCGCTCCGCCCATTGCTGGAAGGACGTGGTCTTCGGCGGCAGCCGCACCGGCCCGCCCGCCTGGAGCTGGGCACCCGCCGTGACGAGGTCCGTCAGCAGCACCCGCCACGAGACGCCGTCCACCACGAGGTGGTGGATGACGAGCAACAACCGCCTCGGCTCCCCCGCGCCGAGGTCGTACAGCACCGCGCGCGCGAGCGTCCCCTCCTGGAGATTCAGAGCGGCCTGCGTCCTCGCGGCATGGGCCTCCAGGGCTTCCCGGCGTCCGCCTGGCGCCACGCCGGAGAGGTCCACGCGCTCCAGCGGGAAGCGCCCTACGGAGCCCACGTGCTCCTGGCTCCACCCCTCGCCATTCCGGGAGAAGCGCAGGCGCAGCACGTCGTGGTGCTGGCTCAGGTGCTGGAGCGCCTGCTCGAGCAGCGCCACGTCCCACGGCTCGCGCAACGCGAAGAGCAGTGCCTGGTTGTAGTGGTGCGGATTCACCCGCTCCTGCTCGAAGAACCAGCGCTGGATGGGCGTGGACACCACCGGCCCCGTCACCAGCGACTGCTCGGCGGTGACTCCGGGCGCCGAGCCGGCCACCGCCGCGAGCCGGGCGATCGTCTTGTGCGAGAAGAGCTGCTTCGCGGTGATGTGGACTCCCGCCTGCGCGGCCCGGGAGATGATCTGGATGGCGAGGATGGAGTCACCGCCCAGCTCGAAGAAGTCATCGTGGATGCCCACCCGCTCGTGCCCGAGCACCTGCGCCCAGAGCTCCGCCAGCTTCCGCTCCACCTCGCCGCGAGGGGCGACGAAGGCCCGGGCCTGCTCCGCGGGCGTGGCGTCCGGGGCCGGCAGCGCCTTGCGATCCACCTTGCCGTTGGGCGAGAGCGGCAGGGCCTCCAGCGCCACGAAGGCCGCGGGGACCATGTGCGCGGGCAGCTCCCGCTCGAGGAAGGCACGCAGCGCGTCCGCGCCTGGCGCTCGAGGCTCGCCCGTCACGTACGCCACCAGCCGCCGGACGCCGGGGTTGTCCTCGCGGACCACCACCACCGCCTCGCGCACCGCCGGGTGCTTCGCCAGCGCCGCTTCCACCTCGCCCAGCTCCACACGGAAGCCGCGCACCTTCACCTGCGCGTCCCGCCGCCCCAGGAACTCCACGCTCCCGTCCGGCAGGTAGCGGGCCAGGTCCCCCGTCCGGTACAGCCGCGCGCCGGGCGAGCCACTGAAGGGATGGGGAATGAAGCGCTCCGCCGTCAGCTCCGGCCGGCGCAGATAGCCGCGCGCCAGCCCCTCGCCGCCGAGGAACAGCTCGCCCGGCACGCCCACCGGCACCGGCTGGAGCGATGCGTCCAGCAGGTACAGCTGCGTGTTGGCGATGGGGCGGCCGATAGGGACCGTCGGCCCCGAGCCGGGGGACGGGCAACGCGCGAAGGTGGCGTCGATGGTGGCCTCGGTGGGGCCGTACAGGTTGACCAGGGTGGCCGAGGGCAGTTGCGCGCGCAGCCGGTGCTCCAGCTCGACGGGCAGCGCCTCGCCGCCGCAGAAGAGCCAGCGCAGGCTCGTGGCCCGCGACAGCCCCTCCGCCTCCAGCAGCACCCGCAGCAGCGACGGAACGAGCTGGAGCACCGTCACCTGCCCGCGCGTCACCGCCTCCAGGAGCGCGACGCCGTCCCGGTGTGCGTCGGGAGCGGCGATGACCAGCCGTCCGCCGGACATGAGCGGGGCCCAGCACTCCCAGACGGAGGCATCGAAGCTGAGCGGCGTCTTCTGCAGCACCCGATCCGCCGGCCCGAGACCGAACGCGGAGAGGATCCACGCCATGTGGTTGCCCAGCGCGCGGTGCGTGATGACGGCACCCTTGGGCTGGCCGGTGGAGCCGGAGGTGTAGATGACGTAGGCCGCGTTGCCGGGGTGCACGCCCGCGTCCGGCGCGTCCGCGCTCAGGCGCGAGAGCTGCGGCCCCTCCGAGTCCAGACAGAGCACCGGCGTGCCCTTCGGCTCGAGCCGCTCCACCAGGTACCGCTGGGTGAGCAGCACCGCGGGCGCGGAGTCCTCCAGCATGAAGGCCAGCCGCGCGGGGGGATAGCCGGGATCCAACGGCACGTAGGCACCGCCGGCCTTGAGGATGCCGAGCAGCCCCACCGCCATCTCCAGCGAGCGCTCCACGCACAGGCCCACCCGCGTCTCGGGGCCCACGCCGCGCTCGCGCAGCGCATGGGCGAGCTGGTTGGCGCGCCGGTCCAGCTCCCGGTACGTGAGCCGCTGTCCCTCGAACTCCACCGCCACCGCGTCCGGCGTCCGCTCGACCTGGGCCTCGACGAGTTGGTGGATGCAGCGCCCGCGAGGGTAGTCGGCCCGCGTGTCGTTCCACTCCACCAGGAGCTGGTGCCGCTCCCGCTCGGAGAGCAGCGGGAGCCCGGCCAGGGGCCGCTCGGGCCAGGTGGCCATGGACTCGAGCAGGTGACGGAGCTGCCCCAGCATCCGCTCGATGTGGGCCGCGTCGAAGCGCGCGCACTCGTGAGCGAGCTCCAGCCGCAGCTCACGCCCCGGCACGGCGGTGAGCGTCAGCGGATGGTGGTCCGCCTCGACGGCGCGCACGTCCCGCACCTCCAGCGAGGGCAACGACGCGGTGAGCGCCGCGTCCACCGGGTAGTTCTCGAAGACGAGCAGGCTCTCGAAGAGCGGTGTGCCCGGTGGGACGTCACTCCAGCGCTGCACCTTCACCAGCGGCGAGTGCTCGTGCTGCCGCATCTCCAGCAGCCACGCCTGGAGATTCTTCAACCAGGTGACGACCGGCTCGTCCGCGGGCAGGCGCACGCGCACCGGAAGCGTGTTGATGAAGAGGCCCACCATGCCCTCCACGCCGGACAGCTCCGGCGGGCGGCCCGAGACGGTGGTGCCGAAGACGACGTCCTTGGTCCCCGCATGGTGGCCGAGCAGCAACGCCCACGCGCCCTGCACCACGGTGTTGAGCGTGAGCCCCTGCTGGCGCGCCAGCGCATTCAGCGCCTCGGTGGTGGCGGCGGAGAGGTGGATCCTCCGGGAGGCGCGGCCGGACACCGGCGAGCCGTCCAGGCCCGGGAAGCCCCGCCCCAGTGCGGTGGGCTCGGAGAAGCCCGCGAGCGAGCGGCGCCAGAAGCGCTCGGACTCCTCCAGCCCGCGCTCCTGAATCCACTCGATGTAATCGCCGTAGGGCCGCGACTGCTCCACGCGCGGCGTGAAGCCCCGGACGAGGCTCTCGTAGAGGACGAAGACCTGCTTGATGAGGAGCGGAACGGACCACCCGTCCAGCAGGATGTGGTGGTGGCTGAAGACGAAGCGGTACGCCGCGTCCCCGGTGCGCAGCAGCGACAGGCGCAGCAGCGGCGGCGTGCCGAGGTCCACGCCCCGGCGGCGATCCGCCTCCAGCCACGCGGTGAAGCGCGCCTCCTGCGCCGCCGCCGGAGTCCCTCGCCAGTCCTCCTGCTCGAGCGGCAGCTCCACCTCGTTGAGCACCACCTGGAGGGGCTCGTCGACGTCCTCCCAGACGATGGCCGTGCGGAGGATGGAGAACGCCGCCACCGCCCGCCGCCAGGCCTCGGTGAAGGCCGGGAGATTCAGCGCGCCACGCAGCTCGCAGGAGAGCTGGTTGAAGTACAGGCCCGAGCCCTGCTCCTGCAGGACGTGGAAGAGCATCCCCTGCTGCAACGGGGAGAGCGGGTACAGGTTCTCGATGTTGTCGCTCATGGGGTCTTCTTGCCGAACCGTGCGGAAAGCTTGTCGAGCTGGGACTGCTTCACCTTGGCCATCGGGAAGTCGGAGGGCGTGTGGCCTCCGGCCTCGGGGGACTGGCAGTGCGCGATCAGCTCGCGCAGCCGCTCCAGGAAGTCCGCCGCGAGCTTCTCGACGGTCTCCCGGCGGTGAATCGACTCCCCATACGTCCACGTCATCTGGAGGCGGCCGCCCACCACGGCGCCCACCACGTCGAGCAGGTACGGCCTGCGGGTGCGAGGCCCTCGCTGCGGGCCCATGCCCTCGGGCGCGAGCGCGAGCATCCCGTTGCCGTTCAGCGCCCCATCCACCTGTCCGAGGTAGTTGAAGCTCAGTTCGGCGGACGGGAGCCCCGCCAGCCCGGCGTCCTCGTTCAGGTGGCGCAGCAGCCCGTAGCCCATGCCCTTGGAAGGCACGGCGCGCAGCGACTCCTTCACGTCCCGCAGCACTTCACCGGGGCCCGCGGCCTCCCGGGCCTCCAGCAGCGCCGGGAAGAACGTGGTGAACCAGCCCACCGTGCGCGAGACATCCAGGCCCGCGAGCAGCTCCTCGCGCCCGTGGCCCTCCACGTCCACCAGCACCAGCGGGTTGCCGGACCAGCGGCCCACCGTCCTCGCCAGCGCCGTGAGGAGCGCGTCGTTGATCTGCGTGTGGTACGCCTTCGGCACGTCCTGCAGCAGCGCGCGGGTCTCCTCGGCGGTGAGGGACAGGTTCACGCTCCGGGCCGAGCCCTCCAGGTTCTCCCCTCCTGGCGAGTCCACCGGCAGCCGCGTCACGCGAGTCCAGGGACGCGCCAGCCACCAGGATCGCTCGGCGTCCAGCTTGCCCGAGCGCGCGTGCTCGGAGAGGCCGTTGGCCCACGCCTGGAAGGAAGTGGTCTTCGGAGGCAGGGCCACCGGAGCGCCCGCCGCGAGCCGCTGGTACGTGCCCAGCAGGTCCTCCAGGAGGATGCGCCAGGAGACACCATCCACCACCAGGTGGTGCAGCACGAGCAACAGCCGCCCGGGCTGTCCCGCTCCGAGGTCGAACAGCACGGCCCGGAGCAGCGGCCCCTCCTCCAACCGGAGCGAGCCCTGCGCCTCCGTGGCCCGCCGCTCCAGCTCCGCGGTCCGCGCCTCGGGAGCCACGCCGGACAGGTCCACGCGCTCCACTCGCACGGGCTCGCCCGGGGGCGCGCACACCTGCCGCCAGCCCGTCTCCGTGCGAGCGAAGCGCAGCCGCAGCGCATCGTGGTGCTCGGCCACGATTCCCAGCGTGCGCTCCAGCAACGCCGCGTCCAGGGCCGTGCGCACCTCCAGGAAGAGCGACATGTTCCAGTGGTGGGGCTCCGCCGGAGACTGCGCGAAGAACCAGCGCTGGATGGGGCTCAGCGCCACCGGTCCGGTGACGGGTCCCTGCTCGGCCTGCACGGCGAGCCGCGTGTTCGCCACCGCCGCGAGCCGGGCCACCGTGGGGTTCTGGAACACCTGGCGCGGCGACAGCTCGATGCCGGCCCGGCCCGCCCGGGTGACGATCTGGATGCTGAGGATGGAGTCCCCGCCCAGCTCGAAGAAGTTGTCGTCCACGCCCACCCGCTCCACGCCGAGCACCTCGCACCAGATGCGCGCGAGCTGCGTCTCCAGCTCGTTGCGCGGTGCCACGTACGCGGCGCTCCGCACGGCCGTCTGGAGCTCCGGAGCTGGCAGGGCACCGATGTCCACCTTGCCATTGCGCGTGCGCGGCAGGGCCTCGCGCTCCACGAAGGCGGAGGGCACCATGTACTCGGGGAGCCGCTCGCGCAGGAAGGCGCGCAGGGCGTCCGGTGTCGGGCCTGGGCGCTGGTGCGGCACGACGTAGCCCACGAGCCGCCGGCCCCCCCGCCCGTCCTCGCGAGCGGCCACCGCTACCTCGCGCAGTCCGGCGTGGGCGGCGAGCGCCGCTTCCACCTCGCCCGTCTCGATGCGGAAGCCCCGCACCTTCACCTGTCCATCCTGTCGGCCGAGGAACTCGAGCACCCCGTCCTTCCGCCAGCGCACGCGATCGCCCGTGCGGTACAGCCGCGCGCCGGGGGTGGTGTCGAACGGATCCGCGACGAAACGCTCGGAGGTGAGCTCGGGCCGGTGGAGATAGCCACGCGCCACGCCCGCGCCGCCCACGTACAGCTCGCCCGGCACGCCCACGGGGACGGGCTGGAGGCGCTCGTCGAGCACGTACGCCCGGGCACCTGGGATGGCCCGGCCGATGGGCACGGGTCCCAGGTCCGCGGGCACCACCTTGTGCACGGTGCTCCAGATGGTGGCCTCGGTGGGGCCGTACTCGTTGAAGAGGGCCGTATCGGGCAGCGCCTCATGATGAGCGCGGACCAGCTCACGCGGGCACGCCTCGCCGCCAACGGTCACGGCCCGCAGGCTGGAGAGCCCACCGGCCGGAGCCGCCGCGAGGATCTGCGCGTACAGCACCGGCACGCCGATGAGGTGCGTGACACCGTGCCGCGCGAGCGAGGCGGCCAGCTCGCGCGGATCATCCATCACGCCGGAGTCCGGGAAGCGCAGCGTGCCGCCGTGGAGCAGCGTCCAGAACAGGCCGGCGAGCGAGGCATCGAAGGTGAACGGCGACAGCGGGACGCAGACGCCCGGAGTCCCATACACCTCGAAGCGGGCCCGGGTGGCATGCGCGAGCTGGCGGTGCTCCACCACCACGCCCTTGGGCTTGCCCGTGGAGCCGGAGGTGAAGAGCACGTAGGCCGCGTGATGGGGCTCGGGGCGCGACGTGGGAGGCACGGAAGGCTCGGACGCCGCGGACTCCACGGCGAGCACGGTCCTTCCCTCTCCCGCGAATCGGCCGCTCATGGCCTCCCGGGTGAGCACCACGCGCGCCCCGGCGTCCTCGAGCACGAGCCGCAACCGCTCCGGCGGGCTCGACAGGTCCAACGGGAGCCAGGCGCCTCCGGCCGCGAGCGTGCCCAGGATGGAGGACACGACGTCCGTGGGGCGCTCCAGGCCGAGGGCCACCACGCGCTCGGGGCCCACGCCCTGCCGCCGCAGCAGTGAGGCGATGCGCCAGGCCCGCGCGGCCAGCTCGCGGTACGAGAGCACCTCTCCGGCATCGGCCACGGCGGGCGCGTCCGGAGTCCGAGCCACCTGGGCCTCGAAGAGCTCGAGCACGGTGGCGGAAGACGCGGGCACGTGAGGCGGATTCCACTCCACCAGGAGCTGACGGCGCTCCGCTTCGGACAGGAGCGTCAGCGCGGAGAGCCGCTGCTCCGGAGCCGCGGCGATGCCCTCGAGCAGGCGCACGAAGTGGCCGCCCAGGCGGGCGATGGTCTCCGCGTCGAAGAGATCGGTGTTGTACTCGAGGCCGCCCCACAGGCCGTCCGGCGTCTCGCGCAGCTCCAGCGCGAGATCCAACTTGGCGGCGCCCACGTGGAGGTCCATGCCGCTCAGGGTGAGGCCCGCGAGCCGCACGGTGGGCATGGGGACGTTGTGGAGCACCAGCAGCGTCTGGAAGATGGGCGAGTGGCCCAGGTCACGCGAGACGTGCAGCGCGTCGACCAGCTTCTCGAAGGGGACCTCCTGGTGGGCGAAGCCATCCAGGGCGGTGCGGCGGACGCGGCCGAGCAGCTCCACGAAGGACGGATCCCCGGAGAGATCGGCGCGCAGGGGCAGCGAGTTGATGAAGCAGCCCACGAGCGGCTCGAGCTCGGGGCGGCTGCGGCCCGCCACGGCGGTGCCCACCGCGAAGTCGTCCTGGCCGCTGTAGCGGGACAGGAGCAACTGGTAGGCGGCCATGAGCACCATGAAGGGCGTGGCGCCCTCGCGCTTCGCGATCGTCCCCAGCGCATCGGCCACGCTCCGGGGCACGGTGAAGCGGTGCTGCGCGCCCCGGTAGGACTGCACCGCCGGCCGGGGCTTGTCGGTGGAGAGCCGCAGCACCGGCACGTCGGCCAGGGTCTGCTTCCACCAGGACAGCTCCTTCTGCAGCGTGGGGCCGCGCAGCCACGCATGCTGCCACGCGGCGTAATCCACGTACTGCACGGGCAGCTCCGGCAGCGGCGAGGCGGCCCCCGAGACGAAGGCAGCGTACAGGACCGCCAGCTCCTTCAACATCACGCCCGCGGACCAGCCATCGGAGACGATGTGGTGCGGGGTGACGAGCAGCACGTGCTCCGTGTCCTCGACGCGCAGCAGCGCCGCGCGAATCAGCGGACCGGCCGCGAGATCAAAAGGCCGCCGGGCCTCTTCACGGGCCCACTCGAGGATCGCCGCGTCACGGTCTCCCTGGGCCCCCAGCCGCGCCACCGGCAGGGGCACGGACAGGGACCCAGCGATGCGCTGCACGGGGCCGGAGTCCTCCAGGGCGAAGGTGGTCCGGAGCGCCTCGTGACGGCGAACCACCTCGTTGAGGGCGCGCTCCAGTGCGGCGGCGTTCAAGGGCCCACTGAGGCGCAGCGCGGACGGGTTGTTGTAGGCCACGTTCCCCGGCTCGAGCTGATCCAGGTACCACAGCCGCTGCTGGGAGAAGCTGAGGGGCAGCGGCCGATCGCGCGGCACGCGGGCGATGGCGGGCGGGCCCTCGGGACGAGCCACCTTCGGGCGCGGAGCCTGGACGGGCGAAGGCGCCGGACGGCGGACCGCCGGAGCACTCCCCGCGAGCAGTTCCACGGAGCCATCGGCCCTGCGCCGGGCGCGGTGGCCCGTGGGGAGCAGCCGTGCTCCCGGCTCCAGCGGAGGCTCCTTCCAGAAGCCGCGCGGGACGCCCTCGCCCGCGATGGCGAGCACGCCGGGGACGCCCACGGGAACGGGCATGCCCCGGGAGTCCAGCACCTGAACGTGCAGATGAGCGGGAGGCAGGAAGACAGGGGTCCCCTTCTCCTCCGCGCGCACGGGCACCCACGCCGCGGGCCCGAAGGACTCCTCGCGGCGCAGCACCTCCACGCCGGCCGCGCGAGCGAGCGAGGCGGCCAGCTCCGGAGCCGCGCCCTCGACGAACAGCCGCCGCACGGAGCGGAGCTCCTCGGAGACTCGCGGGAGCGCGGCGAGCGCGCGGGCCAGCGAGGGCGTGCAGTGCAGGTGCGTGGCGCCCGTCTCGCGCACCAGCGCGAGCACCGACTCCACCTCCGAGCTGCTCTCCTCCAACACGGACGGCACGGCCCCGGTCCCTTCCGGCTGCGAGCGCCGCCGCAGGGTGTCCAGGTGCTGGAGGCTGGTCATCGTCTCCTCCAGGCTGGTGCCGAAGTCCACCAGACAGGCCACCTCGTCCACGTCCAGCCGCCGCACGCGCTCGACCATGGCCTCACAGGACTCGGGCGTCCCGAAGAGCCCGCCGTCCTCCAGGTGGCGCTCGAAGCCGTGCTCCAGCATCGCCTCCATGTCGCGGGGCGAGAGGCTCCGCGGGTCCACGTTGAGGCCCTGGCTGGCGATGAAGCCACTGGAGATGTCCACCGAGCCGCGGAAGTAGCGCATCAACGGCTCGCGCACGGTGCGGCGCACCGCGGAGACATCCGTGCCGAGGAAGGCGTGCATCATCAGGCTCACGTGGCCCCGGCCCGGATGGCCATGCCGCCGCCACGTCTCGCGGTAGAGCGCCACCTTCTCGGCCAGCGAGTCGAGCTGCTGGCCCATCAGGTTGGTGAGCACGTGGGCGCCCAGCTCGCCCGCGAGCCGGAAGGTCTCCGGGCTGCCGGCGGCCGTGAGCCAGAAGGGCAGCTCGGCCTGCACCGGCTTCGGGCGGATGGCGATCTCCACCTCCTTGCCATCCCCGTTGCGGCGGCGCACCGTCCCGCCCCGCCACAGGTGCCGCACCGTCTCGATGCCACGGTGCATGATCTCCTTGCGGCGCGCGTAGTGGTCCGGGGCGAAGACGAAGTCATTCGCGTGCCACCCCGAGGCGAACGACACCCCCACCCGGCCACCGGAGAGGTTGTCGATCATCGACCACTCCTCGGCCACCTGGAGGGGATCGTGCAGGGGGAGCACCACGCTGCCGGCGCGGATGCCCACGTGCTCGGTGAGGGTGGCGATGCCCGCGCCGGTGATGGCGGGGCTCGGGTAGAGGCCACCGAACGAGTGGAAGTGGCGCTCGGGCGTCCAGATGGCGGAGAAGCCGTGCGAGTCGGCGAAGCGCGCGCCCTCCAGCAGGAGCTGGTACTTGCGCCGGCCGAGCGCGTCCTCGTCATTGGCGAAGTACGAGAGGCTGAAGGCCAGCGGGCGGCGGGGCGAGGAGTCGCGGCCCACCACGAACCGGGCGCTCGCGGGCTCACGCGGCAGGACGACGCGCAGGCCCCGGCACAGGGCCCACAGCACTTCCAGTCCGCTCCCCTGCCCCGCGGCTTCCTCGGCCCACAGCCATGCGCCTCCGGAAGTTCCTCCGATGCCCTGGTCGAGCGCGTGGAACAGGTGCGCCACCGTCCGGGGCGTGTGGATGGCCCGCCGCGGCGTGGCCTCGGAGGCTCCCAGCGCCTCGAGACAGACCATGGCCTCCGCACCGGCCGGAGTGGCGCGGTGCTCCAGCGCGGGCACCTCCTCCAGGGGCGCGTCCACGTGCAACACCCGCGAAGCATCCAACGGGACGCTGGTGCGCAGCCGTGAGTCCGTGAGCAGCAGCGGCACCGGTGAACCCTCGAGAGCGAGCGAGGCCAGTTCCCGCAGCCGCGACGGCGGCACGAGCACCCAGGCTCCACCGGCCTCCAGCACGGCCCACTGCGCCACGAGGCGCTCGGGAGACGGCTCCAGGCACACGGCCACGAGCTGCTCCGGCCCCACGCCCCTGTGCACCAGCACCGAGGCCAGACGCCGCGCCCGCTCGCGCAGCTCACCCCAGGAGAGGCTCCGCGCTCCGGCGACCACGGCCGGTGCATCCGGAGCCCGCGAGGCCTGGGCCTCCAGCAGCGGCGCAATCGAGACGATCTCCCTACGCGGAGCCGGGGCCGCGAGGGCCTCGCGCTGACTCCGCTCCTCGCGGGTCTCCAGGGGCAGCTCGGAGAGGCGCAGGCCGGGGTCCGCCACGGCCGACTCGAGGAGCGCCTCGAAGTGGCCGATCATCCGCTCGATGGTGGCCGCGTCGAAGAGCTCGGTGGCGTACTCCATGTCACCGGAGAAACCGTGCGCCGTCTCTCCCAGGGCGATGCTGTGGCTGGAGAGCAGCGAGCCGAACTGCGTGGGCGCCTCCACCGGCACGTGCTCCATCCGGAGGCCGGGCAGCTCCAGGTGAGAGCCGAAACCCGCGTGGTGCACCACGAGGAGCGCGTCGAACAGCCGCGCGGTGCCCGGATCCTTCTTGGGCTCGAGCTCGCGCATGAGGTGCTCATAGGGGACGTCCGGGTTCGCGTTGGCGCCGAGCGTCGTGTCGCGCACGCGGCCGAGCAGCTCGCGGAAGGTGGGATCGCCCGAGAGGTCGGTGCGCAGCGGGACGGCGTGGGCCACGTAGCCGATCAGCGGCTCCAGCTCGCCACGGGAGCGGTTGCCGATGGGCGTGCCCACGACGATGTCCTCCTGGCCGGCGTAGCGGGCCAGCAGCGCCTTGTAACCGGCGAGGAGGATCATGAAGGAGGTGACGCCCTCGCGCTGGCCGAGCGCCAGGATGGCATCGGAGAGCCGGCGGGACAGGCTGAAGAAGCAGCGGGCGCTGCGGAGCGAGCGCGAGGCCCCACGCGGACGATCCGTGGGAAGCACCAGCGGGCCGGGAGGAGCGGCCATGCGCTCGCGCCAATAGGCCACCTGGGACGAGAAGGCGCCGGACTCCAGCGCGCGCCGCTGCCAGGCCGCGAAGTCCATGTACTGCACGGAGAGCGCGGGGAGCGGAGAGGGGCGGCCCTGGAGGAAGGCCTCGTAGTTCACCGCCAGCTCGCGGGCGATCGCCACCATGGACAGCGTGTCCGAGATGACGTGGTGCACGGTGACGAACAGCAGGTGCGAGTCCTCGGCGATACGAGCCAGGGAGGCGCGGAGGACGGGACCCTGCTCCAGGGAGAAGGGCCGCTCGATGTCCGCCTGGGCGAGCCTCAAGGCCTCTGCCTCACGCTCCTCGCGGGAGCCCTCCAGGACGAGCACCTGGAGCGGCGTCTTCATCTCGGAGTGCACACGGGGAACGAACCGGCCGTCCACGGAAGCGTAGGTGACGCGGAGGACCTCGTGGCGGCGGACGATCTCCGCGACGCTCCGCTCCAGCACGCCCACGTCCAGCGAGCCCGTCAACCGGAGGGCCACGGACATGTGGAGCGCCGGGTTGCCGGGCGTGAAGCGCTCGAGCGCGCACACGCGCTCCTGCACGAAGGACAGTGGCAGCTCGCCATCGCGCGCCACGGGCACGAGCCTGGGCAGCGGAACACCGGTCCCCGAGCCCTCCACCTCCTTCAGGCGGGCCTCGATGCGCCCGGCGACGCCCGCCACGGTGGGGGCCTCGAAGAGGTCGCTCAGGGGAATCTGCACGGGGAAGGACTCGCGCAGGCGCGTGAGCATCTGCGCCGCCATCAGCGAGTTGCCGCCCAGCTCCAGGAAGTTGTCGTGGATGCCGAAGTCCTCGACACCGAGCCGCTCGCGCCAGATGGCCATCACCTGCCGCTCGACGTCGCTGCGGGGGCCTTCCTTGCCAGTCGGAGCCGCCACGGGAGCCGCAACCACCACGGGCGCCCTGGCTGCGACAGGAGCCGGAGCCGGAGCCGCGTCCATTTCCATCCAGCGGGGCTCGAGCCGGAAGGGCTGGCGCTCGAAGGGATACGAGGGCAGGGACAAACGCTGGCGCTGCTCATGGGCATAGAAGCGCTCCCAGCTCACCTCCAGCCCGGCCCGCCACAGCGCGCCCACCGCCTCCAGCAGTGCGGCGTGATCGGACGCGGAGACGCCCGCGCGAGGCAGCGAAGGCACCACGCGCACCGGCTCCGAGCCGCGCAGGTGCATGCGGGCCAGCGTGGTGAGCGCCTGATCGGGCCCCACCTCCAGGAAGACGGCGCACCCGTCCCGCTGGAGGGTGTCCAGGCCCGCGGCGAAGCGCACGGGCTGACGCATCTGCCGGGCCCAGTAGGACGGATCCGTGGCCTCCTCGGGGCGGATCCACGTACCGGTGAGGCTGGAGACATAGGGCCGCTGGGGCGCGGACAGCCGCAGTCCCGCGACGGTGCGCTGGAGCTCCTCGCGCAGGGGCTCCACGTCCGCCGAGTGGAAGGCCTGCCGCGCGGGCAGCCGCAGCGAGCCCACGCCACGGCGCGCGAGCTCCTGCTCGAGCCGCTCCACCTCGTCCACGGGGCCGGAGACGACACAGCGGCTGGCGCCGTTGATCGACGCGAGCGACAGCGCCCCGGTGAGCAGGGGTTGGAGCTCGGCCTCGGAGCAGCCCGCGGCGGTCATGGCTCCAGCAGGCATGCGCGCCATCAACTGGCCCCGCACCACCGCGAGCGCCAGCGCGTCCTCCAGCGTCAGCACGCCCGCGAGGCACGCGGCCACGTACTCGCCGTAGCTGTGGCCGAACAGGGCATGCGGCTCCACGCCCCAGTCCATCCACAGCCGGGCGAGCGCGTACTCCACGGTGAAGAGGAGGGGCAGCGCGTAGCGGGGATCCGCGAGCGCCTCACGGGCCTCGGCCTCCTGCGCGGGGGCCGGGTACAGCAGCGGGCGCGGGGGCCGGCCCAGGCGCGGGGTGAGCAGCGCGAGGCAGGCGTCCACGTGCTCGCGGAAACCGGGCTCGGCGTCGTACAGCTCGCGGGCCATGCCCACGGACTGCGCGCCCTGGCCTGGGAAGAGGAAGGCCACGCGCTGCTCACGGGCCGCCTCCAGGCTGGCGATCGCCTGGGCCGCGGGAGGCGTCTTCAACCGGGCGAGCAGCGAAGGGACATCCGCCGCGACGAGCGTGCGCCGGTGCTCGAAGGCCTTGCGTCCCACGTTCCGGGTGAAGGCGAGGTCGGCCAGGTCCACGCCCGGGCGGGCCTCCAACCAGGAGGCGAGCTCCTGCGTCATGGCCTCCAGTGCGGTCGGGGTGCGCGCGGAGAGCGTGACGAGCTGGCGGGGCCGGGCACTGGGACGGCTCGCGGTGATGGGGGCCTCGCCGAGGATGGCGTGCGCGTTGGTGCCGCCGATGCCGAAGGAGCTGACACCCGCGAGCCGGGGCGTCTCGCCGCGAGCCCAGGGCCGGCGCTCGGAGGCGACGAAGAAGGGGCTGCCGGCGAAGTCGATGGCCGGGTTGGGGCGCTCGAAGTGGAGGCTGGGGGGAATCTCCTCGTGGTGCAGCGCCAGGGTGGCCTTGAGCAGGCCGGCGATGCCCGCGGCGGTGTCCAGGTGGCCGATGTTGGTCTTCACCGAGCCGAGCGCGCAGAAGCCGCGTTCGTCCGTGTCGCGGCGGAAGGCGCGCGTGAGCGCGGACACCTCGATCGGATCCCCGAGGGGCGTGCCGGTACCGTGGGCCTCCACGTAGCCGATGTCGTTCGCCCCGACGCCCGCGTAGGCGAGGGCCTCGGAGATGGCCTCCGCCTGACCCTCGACGCTGGGCGCGGTGTAGCCCACCTTCTGGTGGCCGTCGTTGTTGATGGCCGAGCCCTTGATGACGGCATAGACGTGATCGCCGTCCCGCAGCGCGTCGGCGAGCGGCTTGAGGACGACCACTCCCACGCCATTGCCACTCACGGTGCCCCGGGCGCGCGCGTCGAAGGCGCGGCAGTGCCCGTCGGGCGAGAAGATCATCCCGTCCTGGTAGAGGTAGCCGGTGCGCTGCGGGAGCGAGATGCGGACCGCGCCGGCCAGGGCGATGTCGGACTGGCGCAGCAGGAGGCTCTGGCAGGCCATGTGGACGGCGACGAGGCCCGTGGAGCACGCGGTGTAGAGCGCCAGACTCTCGCCGCGCAGCCGGAGCTTGAAGGACGCCTTGGTGGCAACGTTCTCCGCGTTGGTGGTGCCGAGCGCCTCGAAGAGCGAGGCCGGCTCCTTCTTCACGTGGCCCAGCAGGGAGAGCACGTGGCCGGACTGGCCGGCGCCCGCGTAGAGGGAGATCTTCCCGGGGAAGCGCTCCGGATCATACGCCGCGTCCTCGAGCGCGGCCCAGGCGCACTCCAGGAACACGCGCTGCTGGGGATCCATCCACAGCGCCTCGCGGGGGGCGATGTCGAAGAAGCCGTGATCGAACAGGTCCGCGCCCTCGAGCACGCCACCGGCGCGCACGAAGTCCGGGTGCGCGCGCAGCGCCTCGGGGACGAGCGGAGAGGACTCCAGCTCCTCCGCCTGGAAGCGGGAGATGGACTCGACGCCCTCGCGCAGGTTCCGCCAGAAGGCGTGGATGTCGGCGGCGCCGGGGAAGCGCCCCGCCATGCCGATGATCGCGATGTCGTTCTCAGCCATTGCCACGATTTCCTCGGGGGTTGCGGCGCTGGAGGACCTGCCGGCGCGCCTCCGCGCGATCCTGATGATTGGTGTTGCGAGTCTCGGTGCTCACGGCCTGCTCCAGCCGTCTGGCGAGCCCGTGGACCGTGGGGTGCTCGAAGAGGTGGACGATGGGCACATCGCGCCGCAGCTCCTCGCGCAGCAGGGCGCAGGCCCTGACGACGGTGAGCGAGCTGCCGCCGAGCTCATCGAAGAAATGATCATGCAGGCCCACGGCCTCGCGCCCGAGCGCCTGGGCCCAGCAGCGCGCGATGGACACCTCGAGCGGGCCGCGGGGAGGAACGAAGGAGGCGGAGCGCGCGGGGGGCTCGGGAGGAGGAAGGGCCCGGCCGTCCACCTTGCCGCTGGGGGACAGGGGCAGGGCCTCCAGGAAGACGAAGGCCGAGGGCACCAGGGACTCGGGCAGACGCTGGCGCAGCAGCGCGCGCAGCTCACGGGTCTCGCGGAGGGTGGACTCCCCGGGCACCACGTAGCCCACCAGCCGGGCCTCGCCCGAGGGACTCTTCCACGCCTTCACGTGGGCCTGCTTCGCGCCTCCCAGCTCGCGCAGCGCGGCCTCCACCTCGCCCGGCTCCACGCGGACGCCGTTCACCTTCACCTGCGCATCCACGCGGCCCACGTAGTCGAGCCGCCCATCCACCCTCCACCGGACCACGTCTCCCGTGCGGAACAGCCGCTCACCGCCCTCGCGGCCGAAGGGGTGGGGCACGAAGCGCTCGGCGGTCAGGTCCGGCCGCCCCACGTAGCCTCGCGCCACGCCGGGGCCGCCCAGGTACAGCTCTCCCGCCACGCCGGGAGGAACGGGCCGCAGCGCTCCATCCAGCACGTACGCCTCCACGTTGCCCAGCGGCGCGCCGATGGAAGGCCGGCCCTCTCCGGGCACGCACTCCGCCCACGAGACGGCCACCGACACCTCCGTGGGCCCGTACCCGTTGAGGAAGCGCCGTCCCCTCCCCCACTTCTCCACCAACGCGGGCGGGCAGGCCTCGCCCACGGACATCACCACCCGCAGGTGCTCCAGGCCCTCGTCCGGCAGCAGCGCCAGCACGGACGGAGGCAGCGTCACCATCGTCGCCGCGCCCTCCACCAGCACCCGCCGCAGCTCCTCGCCCAGGGGCACCCGTCCTCCCTCGGGCACGTACAGCGTCCCGCCCACCGACAGCGTCAGCAGGTACTCCCAGACGGAGGAATCGAAGCCCAGCGACGCGAGCTGCAACACCCGGGTGTCCGTCCCGAGCCCCAACGACAGCGCCCGCGCGTACGCCAGGTCACACAGCCCCGCGTGCGTCACCTCGACGCCCTTGGGCCGCCCCGTGCTGCCCGAGGTGTAGAGGATGTACGCCACGTTGCCGGCCCGCACGCCGCTCTCCAGCGGAAGCAACGCCTCCTCGCCCGTCTCCTCCAGCCGCACCACCCGCGCGCCCTCGGGCGGAGCGCACCGCTCCTCCAGCTCGCGCCGCGTCACCACCACGCGCACGCCCGCGTCCCGCGCCATCCACTCCAGCCGCTCCCGGGGTTGCACCGCCTCCAGCGGCACGTACACGCCTCCCGCCTTCTGCACGCCCCAGAAGGCCACCACCGCCTCCACGCTCTTCTCCAGCAGCACGCCCACGCGCACCTCCGGCCCCACGCCCTCGCGCCGCAGCCGGGCGCCGAGCCGCCTCGCCCGCGCCTCCAGCTCCCGGTAGCTCAGCCGCTGCCCGTCTCCCTCCACCGCCACCGCCTCGGGCGCGCGCGCCGCCTGTGTCTCCAGCAGCTGCGCCAGCCCCTCCACGGGCACGTCCACGCGCGGCCCCCGGCTCCACGCCTCCATCACCCGGGCCCGCTCCTCCCCATTCAGCAGTTCCACCTCCTCCACCCGGCGCCCGGGCGCTTCCACCAGTTCCGCCAGCAGCGACACGAAGTGCCGCGCCATGCGCCCGGCCGTGGCGGCCTCGAAGAGGTCCGTGCAGTACTCCAGCGAGCCACCCAACCCGCTCTCCGTCTCGGCCATCATCAGGGTGAGATCGAACGCCGATCCCCGGCGAGTGAGCGGCAGGGACTCGATCTCCAGGGCCCCCAGGCTCATGCGCGCGCCCGGATCGCCCAGCGCGAAGGAGGTCAGCGAGGTGCCCTCTCCAGGCAGGTGGCCGCGTTGCAGGACGAACATGGCCTGGAAGACGGGCGAGTGCCCCGGCTCGCGCGAGAGATGGAGCTCCTCCACCAGGCGGGGGAAGGGCATGTCCTGGTGCTCCAGCGCCTCGAGCACCGTGCTCCGGGTCTGGGCGAGCAGCTCGCGGAAGGTGGTGCCCGGGGGAATGCTGGCGCGCAGGGCCACGGGGTTGACGAGGTAGCCCACGAGCCGGCTCAGCTCCGGCCGGGTGCGGCCCGCGGTGGGCGAGCCCACGACGAGGTCCTCCTGGCCGGTGTAGCGGCGCAGGAAGGTGAAGAAGGCGGCGAGCAGCACCATGTACGGCGTGGCCCCGCTCTCGCGCGCGAGCGCATTCACGCGCCGGGTGAGCTCGGGCCCCACGTGGAACGGGAGCGTGTCACCGCGGAAGGACTGGAGCCGGGGCCGGGAACGATCCGTGGGCAGCGCGAGCAGGGGCAGCTCCCCGCCGAGCCGCTGCTTCCAGAAGGAGCGAAGCACCTCGCCCCGAGGGCCCGCGATCCGGGCCGAGAGCGCGCGGGTGGCTTCCACGGGGCTCGGAGACAGGGCCGGCAGCACGCCCGCGAGGCCCCCCGTCTCCGCCGTGTAGAGCGCGCCCAGCTCCTCCACCATGACGCCCAGGGACCAGAAGTCGGTGATGAGGTGGTGGAGCGAGAGCAGCAGCACGTGCTCGTCCGGGCCCCGGGTGAAGAGCAGGACGCGCATGAGGGGACCGTGCTCCAGCTCGAAGGGCCGGTGGGCCTCGGCGTCGAGCCGCGTTCGCAACCGGGCCTCGCTCCAGCCGGTGGCGTCCTCCACGTGGAGGATGGGGCCCGAGGGCTCCAGGAAGCGCGGAACGGGGGCACCATTCTCCTCGGGGAACACGGCGCGCAGCGACGGATGGCGCGCCACGAGACACAGGAAGGCCCGCTCCAACGCGGCCACATCGAGGCGCGAGCGGATCCGCGCCGCGCGGACCACGTGGTACGCGGTGCTCTCCGGAGACATGCGCTGCAGGAACCACAGCGCGCGCTGACCGTCGGAGAGGGGCGGAGCCGCGTCGAGGGCCTGGGGCGCGAGCGGTGCCTCGGCCTCGGGCGTGGGACGGGCCATGAGGCTCTCGGCCAGCTCCCGCACGCTGGGCCCGCGCAGCAGGCTGGTGACGGGCAGGGACACGCCGAACGTCAGCTCGAGCGAGCCGCGCACCTCCATGGCGCGCAGCGAGTCGAGCCCATAGCGCGTGAGGGGCTCATCCAGCCGCAGCTCGCCGGCCGGAATCCGCAGCTCCCGCGACAGGCGGGCGGAGAGCCAGGGCAGCAGCGCCTCCACGCCCGCGGACAAGGGGGGCGCGGACTCCTCCGCCCCATCCACGAGCGCCGCCGCCACGTGAGCCCCAGCGGAGCCCTCGCGCCAGGAGCCCACGGCCTCCAGGGAGCCCCGGAGGAACGCGGTGCGGCAGGCATGCCGCTGGATCTTCCCGCTCGACGTCTTGGGGATGCTCCCGGGCACGAGCAGCACCACGGCATGCACGCCGAGCTCATGCTCCTCGGCCACGGCCTGGCGGATGCGGGCGATGACGTCGCGGGTGCGGATCTCCAGGTCGCCGCCGGAGCGGTCGGCGAACTCCTGGACGATGACCAGCCGCTCCTCGCCCCCGGAGTCCACGGAGAAGGCGGCCCCACAACCTGGACGCAGCCCCGGGTCGCACCGCTCCACGGTGAGCTCGAGGTCCTGCGGGTAGTGGTTGCGCCCGCGGATGATGAGGAGATCCTTGCGCCGGCCGGTGACGAACAGCTCATCACCCTCAAGCACGCCGAGGTCCCCGGTGCGCAGGTACGGCCCCTCACCGGAGCCCGCGAGACGCGCCTGGAAGACGCGGGCGGTGTCATCGGAGCGCTCCCAGTAGCCACGGGCCACGCTGGCACCGCGGACCCAGATCTCCCCCACGTGGCCGGGGGCGCACGGCTCGCACGTCTCGGGATCCACGATGCGCACCGTCTGATCTCCCAGGGAGGCGCCACAGCCGACCATGGACGCGCCCTGGCGTCCGGAGTGCTCCAGACGGCGCACCACGGGCGGCGTGGCCTTGCGCCCACCGCTGACGATGAGCGTGCCCTCGGCGAGCCCGTAGCAGGGATGGAAGGCCTCGCGCCGGAAGCCGGCGGGAGCGAACGCCTCGGCGAACCGGTCCAGCGTCTCCGGGCGGATGGGCTCGGCGCCGCAGAAGGCCACTTCCCAACCGCGCAGATCCAACGCGGCGCGCTGCTCGGGGGTCGTCTTCCGGACGCACAGCTCGTAGGCGAAGTTGGGGCCGCCGCTGACGGTGCCGCCGTGCCGGGAGATGGCCTCCAGCCAGTTCAGGGGGCGCTGGAGGAAGAAGAGCGGCGACATCAGCACGGTGGGGATATCGCGGTAGAGGGGCTGGAGGATGCCGCCGATGAGCCCCATGTCGTGGTACGGCGGCAGCCAGATGACGCCCACGGGCTGGGGCGAGGCGTCGAAGCCGAGCGCGATCAACCCCGAGTTGTGCAGCAGGTTGCGGTGGCTGAGCATCACGCCCTTGGGCGTGCCGGTGGAGCCGGAGGTGTACTGGAGGAAGGCCAGGTCATCGGAGGACAGCGCGGGAGCGGACCACGCGTGGGAGGCGCCGGGCGCGAGCGCATCGGTGGCGAGCCAGCGCAGCGCGCGGAGTCCGGGAGCGTCCTCGGTGACGACGCCGGCCATGTCGAGCAGCCCGGAGGTGGTGAGCGCGGCGGTGGCCTGGCAGTCGGCCACGAGGGACTGGAGCCTGGGCAGGGTGCGGGCGAGACGGGAGGGATCGGGCGGATACGCGGGGACGGCGATCACCCCGGCGTAGAGGCACCCGAGGAAGCCCAGCACGTACTCACGGCCCGGCGGGTAGAGCAGGAGCGCCCGATCACCGGGAGCGAGGTGCTGGTGCAGGGTGGCGGCGACGGCGCGGGCGCCCTCGTCCAGCTCGCGGTAGGTGACGGAGGACTCCCCCGCCTCGTCGAGGAAGGTGAAGACCCGGGCGTCGGGCTGGAGGAGGGCCCGCTCGCGGAGCACATCCACGAAGGTGGTGCCATCGGGCAGGGACACGGCGCGCGCGGGATTCTCTCGCGACAACAGCGGCATGGGACCTCACGAGCGGGGCTCGGAGGGCATGAGGAACCCGGCGCGGAGACAACACGGCCGTCAGGGGCCGAGCGGTTCCGACGAGCTCTTCCTGCCCCCTGTTTCTCGGCCGCCACCTTAAGCGTTCGACCCTCGGGGCTCCAAGACTCCTGGTGTGGGCCGCCAGCCCGCTGGGACTGCGGGCACGCGCTTATTGACTGGGAGAGGAGCTAGAGTGCGGCGCCCATGCGCCATTGGATGATGATGCTTGCCACCGCGCTCCTTCCGGGAATGGCCTCGGCCGCCGGACATGAGCTGTCGCTCGGGGGGAACCTGTTCTCCTCGAGTGGGATGTCCCTCGCCCTGCCCTACCGCCCGGGTCTCGAGGCCGCCTATGCCTACGAGACGGACAACTGGCGGCTGGGAGGCGGCGTACGCTGGAGCTTCAGTGCGAACGGGAGCAATCCGCCGCTCGAGGTCTACGCTCGCGCCCAGTTCACCGCGAACATGGGGGTGTGGCGGCCGGCGGTGGGCCCGGAGCTGGGCCTGAGCTGGATGCGCGTCGTGGCCCCGGCCAACACGGGTTTCCCCCCGGACTACCCCGACACCCGGACCGGGCTCTTCGGGCCCGCCTACGCGGCCATCCACGCCGCGCCGCTGCGCTTCGCCTTCGGCCGCTTCACCGCCAGCGCCCTGGAGCTCCAGTGGGGCACCCTGCTCTCACGCCAGCCCGGCTCCATGCTGCGCCTGCAACTCGGTCTGCTCCAGGTGGGGGTGATGCTATGAGAGCCTTGCGCGCCGTCCTGCTGCTGCTCGCCGTGAATGCCTGTGCCTCGCGCGCCCCCGTCGAGGAGCCCGCCCTCCTCCGGGCGGGAGACTTCGGCGCGGGTGCGGAACAGGCCCGGCTGAAATCGGACGTGGAGGCCCTGGCGGCCGCCCACCTCGAGGACACGCCACTCGACTGCGGTGCCTTCGACCTGGAGCAGATCAACCTGGAGCACCAGCCGGTGTGCCACCTCACCCGCGAGAAGGCCCGCCAGTTCGTGCGCGCTCGCTTCGAGTCCCTCGGCTACACGGTCATCGAGCAGGAGATGGAAGGCCCGGCCTGGCCGACGTCCAACGTCATCGCCGAGCTGAAGGGCAGCACGCACCCCGACGAGGTGGTGGTGGTGGGGGCCCACTACGACTCGTTCCACGCGGGCGCGGACGACAACAGCTCGGGCGTGGCGGCCATGCTGGAGATGGCGCGGCTGGCGGCGGGCAAGCGCTTCGCGCGCACCATCCGCTTCGTGGGCTTCGACCTGGAGGAGCTCGGCCTGGTGGGCAGCACGCGCTTCGTGCGCGAGCTGCCGGGAGAGGAGATCGTCGCCTCCATCGTCTTCGACTGCATCGGCTACAAGGACGCGCGCCCGGGAGCGCAGCAGGCACTGCCCGGCTTCCCCATTCCCAACACGGGGGACTTCATCGCCGCCATCTCCAACGAGCAGTCGCGTCCCCGGCTGGAGGAGCTGTACGCGCTGGGGAGCCGGCTGGACTTCGTGCCGCTCCGGGGCGCGACGTCGCCGATCGACGGCTCGGGTCCCTTCTCGGGCAACCTCATGCGCAGCGATCACGCCCCCTTCTGGCTCGCGGGGCACAGCGCGCTCTTCCTCACGGACACCGCCAACTTCCGCAACAACAACTACCACCGCGACACGGACGTGCCCTCGACGCTGGACTACGAGTTCCTCGCGGGAGTCACCCGGCTGTCCGCGGCGGGAATCGCCTACTGGGCGGAAGGTCCGCTGCCATGAGCCGCGCCGGTATGGCAGGGTGAGGGCATGAAATACGCCAACCTGGGTCATACCGGTCTGAAGGTGTCGCGCATCTGTCTGGGGTGCATGAGCTATGGCACTCCCAGCTGGCGCCCGTGGGTGCTGGACGAAGCGGCCTCGCAGCCCTTCTTCCAGCGCGCGGTGGAAGCCGGCATCAACTTCTTCGACACGGCGAACATGTACTCGCTCGGGGTGAGCGAGGAGGTCACCGGCCGCGCGCTGCGCAAGTACGCGCGGATGGAGGAGGTGGTGCTCGCCACCAAGGTGTACTTCCCCATGACGGACGGGCCCAACATGGGAGGCCTGTCGCGCAAGAACGTGGTGCAGTCCTGCGAGGCGAGCCTGAAGCGGCTCGGGGTGGAGACGATCGATCTGTACCAGATCCACCGGATGGATCCGGAGACACCGCTGGAGGAGACGCTGGCGGCGTTGGATCAGCTGGTGAGGCAGGGAAAGGTCCGGTACATCGGCGCGAGCTCGTCGGCGGCGTGGAGGTTCGCGAAGGCGCTGAGCCTGTCGGAGCGCAACGGCTGGGCGCGCTTCGTGTCGATGCAGAACCACTACAACCTCGTCTACCGCGAGGAGGAGCGGGAGATGATGCCCCTGTGCGAGGCGGAGGGCATCGGGGTGATTCCGTGGTCGCCGCTGGCGCGGGGGCTGCTGGCGGGCACGCGCAAGTCACTGGATGACAAGCAGTCCACGACGCGAGCGGGCTCGGACGCGTTCGCGTCGGCGCTGTATGACAATCCGCACGACTGGGACGTGGTGGAGGCGGTGAAGAAGGTGGCGGCGGCCCGGGGCAACACGCCCGCCGAGGTGTCCCTGGCGTGGCTGCACTCCAAGCCGGCGGTGGTGGCGCCCATCATCGGCGCCACGAAGATGGAGCACCTGGAGGCGGCCATCCGCTCGGTGGACGTGACGCTCGGCGCGGACGAGGTGAAGGCGCTCGAGGCGCCCTACCAGCCGCACGCCGTGCGCGGGATGTAGCGCTCAGGGCTTCTCCTTCGCGAGCGCGTCCACGTCCTCCTGCAGCTTCTGCGTGCCCTCGAAGAAGGAGTCCACCGGCTTGGAGGGCACCAGTTGGAAGGCGGGTGGCAGCAGCGTGCGATCGAAGTCGACCGAGGAGGTGAAATCCTCCTCGCCCAGCAGCGAATCCGCCTGGGTGAGCGCACCGAAGCACACGAGGATGACGCCCAGCACCTGGATGAGCCGCCGGGGCTCCGTGCGCGTCACGTAGCGCAGGTGCCAGAAGAGGATGAAGCCCACCCAGGCCAGGTACCCGGCCAGGGACACCCACCGGACCCACGCGCCCAGCCCCAGGCTGTAGGTGATGACGCCCATCAGCAGCGGAATCACCAGCAGCCCGAGCAGCCCGAAGCTCCCGATGGTGCCGTGAGCGCCGAAGTGGAACACGCGCCGCGCCACCTTGCTGGCGACGGACCAGAGGCCCGACCAGACGAAGCACACGAACACGGGCGCGACGACGGCCAGGGCCAGCGAGCCCCAGTCCGTCTTCTGGTAGTTCGTCAGGTACTCGCGCAGGAGGAAGGTGAGCACCGTCACCGCCAGCATCGCGGGGAAGGCGAAGGGCCGCTCGAAGGGACGGACCTGGGGCGCCACGGGGATGGCGGTGACGCGCGTGTCCTCCACCACGTGGGCCCGGCCGCGGAAGCGCAGCACGGTGTCGCCCACGGCCACGCGCGCGTCGTCCGCGAGCTCCAGCTCCGCCAGCCGCGCCCAGGGCTCCACGCGGAACGTGCCATTGGTGCTGCCCGTGTCGCGCAGCACCAGCCGTCCGTCCTCGGTGCGTTCGATCCGCAGGTGCGAGGCGGACACCTTGGGATCATCGAGGATGACGTCGTTGGAGTAGCCGCGCCCCACGGTGACGGGGAAGCGGTCCAGCCGGTGCCGGGCGTGGACCTCGTCCGCCTCGAGCACCTCCAGGAAGATCACTTCGTCCACGCGAGCGCCTCCAGGTAGCGGCGAGCGAGGGCGCGCGCGTTGTCGGCGGAGAACCCCGCCAGGGTGAGGCTCGTCTGCACACCCGAGGTGCTCGCGTTGGTCGTCGCGGCCCGGAGCGCCAGGTCATACAGGCCGGGGAACTTCTTGTAGGCGCGCAGACACAGGGCGGTGCGCGTGGGGACGCCGCCGACCTTCACGAACTCCACGCGGCAGCGGAAGTTCGTCACGTCGTCCTTGGTGGCGTCCACGCCGCCCGGGTCATTGCTGAAGGTGGCCTCGTAGAGCGCGGAGAAGCGCAGGGCCCCGAGCTTGTCGCTCGACACATAGGCATGGTCATAGGCCACCACACCGGTGCGGTGCTCGCCGCTCAGGTAGATGTCCTCCTCGGAGGAGCACTGGTAGTTGGTGACGGTGTACGGGTTCTCCGGCTCGTGGGGGGTGTCGCCCCAGCACTTGAGGAAGGGCAGCCAGCGGCCGGGCACGTGGTACTCGCCGAGCTGCTGGGTCGGGAGGGGCGCGGCCAGGAGGCGCTCGGTGATGCGCTGCTGGTTGTCCAGGAGCTGCGAGCCGACCACGGCCAGGAGCGCCGAGGGGCTGCTCTCCTTCACCTCGCGGGCGCGCTCCACGAGGGCACGGGCATGGGCCACGGGCACGAGGAAGCCGAGCTGGTTGCCCATGGTGGACACGTTGACGCCCACGACACGGCCATCGCCAGTGACGGTGGGCCCGCCGCTCATGCCGGGATTGATGGCGCCGCTGAAGTGCACCTTGTCGTAGAGCGCGTCCTGCACGAGGCCGTTGTAGGTGCCCTCGACGATGGTGGTGCCCAGGTCATGCGGGTTGCCCATGGCGTACAGGCGGGTGCCCTGGGGAGGCTCCTTGGGGGCCAGCTCGAACCATTCCTTCACCGGCGCGTCCTGCCGGATGACGGCGAGGTCGTGCACGACGTCCACGTCCACCACACGGACGGGAATGGCCTCGGAGTCCTTGCCCTCGCGCACGAGCTCGGCGGTGTAGTCCTCCGGGTGGTGAACGATGTCGGAGATGACGTGGTAGTTGGTGAGGGCGTGTCCCTCGGTGCTCACGAAGAACGCCGAGCCGATGGATGACCGGGTGCCACTGCGCCGCTCGATGATGCGCACCTGGGCGACGCGGCCCTTGAGGCGCTCGAAGAGCTCATGGGTGGCGGGGGGCAGCGAGGCCACGGGCAGCGGAGGAACGACGGCCGGGGTGTCCGCGTCCGGCTCGTCTCCGGGGAGGTCATCCGCGGCCGGGACCGGAGCCTGGGCCAGCGCGGCGAGGAGGAGGATCGTCAACATGCGGGGCACACACTATACGTATACGTAGGGCCCCGGGAGCACCCGGTGTTATATTCGCGGCGATGATCTACTGGAGCACGCGCCAACGAGGCTTGGTCGAAGCTGTCCTCCAGCGCCATCCAGCCGAGTCCTCCGAGTGCGCCAAAGCTGCGCAGAGCATTCTTCCAACGGCTCGGGAGATCGATCACACCGCGCACGCACGCATCATCGTGGCGGAGAACGCCCTCTACATCCAACCGAAGGGACCCTCCCGCCGCTGGATGTACCACGTGACGGTGGCCGTGACGGAAAACCACGTGGACGTGTTGACGGGTCCGGACGGGTTTCCCCAGGAGACCTATCTGGAGACGTACTTCCACCACTCCGAGGCCCATACGGTCCGGCCGGTCGAACCCGACGAGTGGGCAACGCTATGACCTCGCAAGAACGCATCCTCCGCCGGCTCGACGAGAAGCTCGACTCCATCCTCGACAATCCGGAGGGATGGGGCGGAATCGACGCACTGGAGCCGCTGGTGCTCCTGCTGTTGCTCCTCCGGGCGGAGCTGGCGACGCCTCGGGTGACCCACGCCGAAGTCTTGAAGCAGTACAGGGTCTTTCTCGCCACGCGCCTCAGGCCGGGAGTCGGGGACATTCGCGAGCGCTTGGGAGACGCGCTGTCGCTGGAGAACATGGTCGCGCTCCTCCGCGAGCACGTCTCCAGCGTCCGCACGAATCAGCGTCCCTCGACTTCAACGGTGGGATTCCCGAGATACATGGCCGTCGAGTCCGAGGCACGCCACTGATGGGCGAAATCATCTCGTTCTACTCGTACAAGGGAGGCGTGGGGCGTTCGATGGCGCTCGCCAACGTGGCCACGCTCCTCGCGCATCGAGGCCGACGCGTCCTGGTCGTCGACTTCGACCTCGAAGCACCTGGGCTTCATCGCTACTTCCTGTCCTCGTTTCCCCGAACCCGCCGGCTGCGTCAGCAGCCTGGCGCGGGGCAACTCGGGACCATCGACTTCTTCTGCGAGCTCTCGGACCTCTTCTCGACTCGGAAGGACTCCCTCCAGAAAGCCATTGCCTCCCTCCTGGACTCCGGCAGGTTCGGATACTCCATCCCTGTCAGGTCACCCACCCGTTCCCGAGCCGCCAGTCTGGACTTCTGGAGCGCAGGTCTCTTCGACAAGGACTACGCCAGCCGCGTACACGACTATCCCTGGGACCGGCTCTATGAGGAATCCCAGGAGGTCTTCACGCAACTCGCGGAGGAGTGGAGGGCTCGCTACGACTACGTCCTCCTCGATTCGCGCACGGGCATCTCGGACCTGGGGAGCGTCTCCACCGTCATCCTGGCGGACAAGCTGGTCCTGGCCTTCACGCTCAACGAGCAGTCCCTGCACGGAGTGACAGAGCTCGGGCGACAGGCGGTACAGTTGAAGAGAAGCATCGGTGCGTCCAGGCCCCTGGCCCTGTTTCCGCTCCTCAGCCGGGTCGACGAGGGTGAAGAGCGATTGAATCGCAAGTGGAGCGGGGAGGCCGCCCGACGCTTCGCCTCGCTGTTCGAAGCCGCTTACGGGCCGGGCACGCTCGACTTCTCGGCCTACTTCGATGCGGTCCGAATCCCATATCGGGGGTACTACGCCTACGGCGAGAAGATTGCCGTCGAGGAGGAAAGGCCGGCGACACTGGGCTCCCTCGCAGAGGGATATGAGCGGTTTCTCGACTGCGTCCTCGGAGAGCGGCTGGAAGGGTGGCAGGAGCGCATCCGGAGCACGGTGAAGCCCATCCGGATGGATGGCGGTCTGTTGGTGAACTTCGAGAACCCGTCCGCGCTCTCCATCGTGCTGGACTTGGAGCACGTGGTGAAGGTTCCCGAGCAGCTCCCGGCGCGCGGGCCCACCGAGCTGCGAGACATCCCCATCAACAGGATGGCCTGGGAATGGGCCCTGCGCGAGATGGAGCAGGGGGTCGAGCGTGCGACGCAGACCATCCAGGGGACGCTGCACGTCTTCGCGACGATGCCCTATCCCGCAGCCGTGTTCCTCGGAAGATGCCTGGACGACCTCGCCCGGACCCGTCCCATCCAGCTTCACCAACTCGACCCGCGCATCCACGCCTGGGTTCCGTTCTCGGGAGTGGGAATGTCCGCCCCAGAGGCCACCGGGCCCTACTTCCATCCGCTGGAGCGAGTGCAGGCGTACTCGGGACAGGCTGTGCTGCTGGCCATCGAGGGCATGACGCCAATTTCAAAAGCGTCACTCTCCCAGCTCGGCCTCCGCGTCAATGCGAGCATCTACCACCTCCAGCCAATACAGCGACGCCCCCTGCCACCTGGCGCCGGAGCAGCGGTCGTCGAGGAGCTCAGGGCCGCGCTCCTGCACCTGCGGGAACAGCACCCCTCCGCGCCGCTCCACGTCGTGACGAGCGCACCGGTGGCGCTCCTCATCGAGCTGGGCCGCCTGTTGCCTCCCTCGGTGTACAAGAGCGTCACCGTCCACCAGTTCGAGCCCGGGTCCGGCAGCTACGTTCCCGTGCTCGATGTCATCAAGCGTGAGGTGGTGGCCACCCAGGAGCCGGCTTGACACTCCCGAAGCCCGGCCCCTAACTTGGGAACGCGGTCCGAAGGCCAGCTTGTTCTTTTCCAGGCCCGTTGCTGCGTGAGCAGCAAACGAGAATCGGGTGAATTGCCGGAACCCCCGGAGACGGGCAACCGGCAGCCAAGGCCGACATGGCGGGGCAATGGTGTCCGTGTCCCAAGGGGTCGGCAAGGTTCAGAGACTAGGGTCCGAGCGAAAGCGGTAATGACCCCACGAGCGCCCGACGTCTTCCCGGCAGTGAGGAAGACGATGAGATAGTCCGGTCTACCGAGATGATCGGCGGTCCCAAACGGTAGAAGCCGGGGATAAAGAGCCCCGGCGATAACAGCGCTTCGGCTACGAGGGCCTTCGGACCGCGCCCCTCCCCGGAGTTCCCGCCCTTGGAGCGAGCGAGCAACCGGAGTTTGGACTCAGGGTGAACACCCATCCTACATTCAGAGCAGGCCCCAGAGTCCTCGGGTGACTTCCGCGCTCCGTACGGTAACCTTGCACCTCAGATGAAGCCTGAAGCCCGCGCCGAAATGGTCGCACATGCCGAACGCGCCCTGCGCCGCGGAGAGCTGAACGAGGCCGTGGGCCTCTACGAGACGCTCTGTCGGGCCTTCCCCGAGGACGAGGCGCTCGGGCTCAAGCTGGCCAACCTGCGCGAGATGCTCCAACCCGAGGAGCTGCAGGCGCTCCAGGCCCTGCGGGCCAGTGCCCGCCCCGACGCCGTCCCCCAGGGCCCCTCCACCCCCGCCTCCGAGGGCGAGCGGCTCTTCTTCCTCGGGGACTATGTAGGTGCCGCGGCCGCCTACCGCCGCGCCCTCCAGGCGCACCCGGAGAACGAGCTGTTCCGCGAGCGGCTGGTGGAGCTGTACCGGCTCGCCCGCTCCCTCCCGGTGAGCTCGCCCACGGACCGCCAGCTGCCCCGCCAGGCCGAGCCGCTCCTGCACGCCCTGTTGGACCGGCTCGCCGCGCGCCGCCGCCTCAAGCGCGATTGACGCTTTGCACCCCAGCGGGGCGGCTCCTAGAATCCAACCCCGACGTCGCTGTCATACCCACGCCCGCCCCCCTGACACTCGCGTCCGAATGGGCATCGGCTTGGAAGACTGAGACTCGGCACCCATGACGCACATCGGCCGCAACATCGGGCGGTACCGCATCCTCGAGGAGCTCGGCTCCGGGGGCATGAGCGTCGTGTACAAGGGGTTGGACACGGCGTTGGATCGCGAGGTGGCGGTGAAGGTGCTGCACCCGCACCTGGCCAACAAGTCCGAGTCGCGCAGGCGTCTGGCGCGCGAGGCCAAGGCGGTGGCGCGGCTGCACCACCCCAACATCCTCGAGGTGTTCGACTTCTCGGCCGAGGGCGCGCAGGACGCCTTCCTCGTCACCGAGTACGTGCGCGGCCGCACCCTCAAGGAGTGCGTGGACGAGCTGGGCCGGCTGGAGCTGCCCGAGCTGGCGGCGATGATCATCCACGAGATCGCCGCCGCGCTGGCGCACGCGCACGAGGCTGGCGTCATCCACCGGGACTTGAAGCCCGAGAACGTGATGGTCCGCGAGGACGGCGTCCTGAAGCTGATGGACTTCGGGATCGCCAGGCTGCTCGACATCGAGGATCGGATGACGGTCACGGGCGCGCTGGTGGGCTCGCCGGCCCACATGGCACCGGAGATCATCGAGGGCCAGGAGGCCGGTGCCGAGGCGGACATCTTCTCGATGGGCACCATCCTCTACTCGCTCATCGTGGGCCGGCTGCCCTTCACGGCCGCCAACGCCACGGCCACGCTCAAGCGGATTCTGGACGGGGCCTATGAGGATCCGCGCCAGCGGGTGCCCACGCTCTCGGACGAGCTGGCGGAGATCTGCGCCACGTGCCTCGCGAGGGATCCAGCGCGGCGCTATCCGAACGCGGGCAAGCTGCGCGACGCGCTCGGGGACTACCTGGCGGGGCTCGGCTTCGCGCGCGTGGGCGAGGAGCTGGCGTCCTTCTTCGCGGATCCGCCCTCGTACCAGAAGCTGATGCGGCCGAGGCTCATCGCCACGCTGCTGGAGCGGGGCGAGCGGCTGCTCGCGGACAAGCGCACGCCCCGGGCGCTGGCGTGCCTCAACCAGGTGCTCGCGCTGGACGCCACCAACGCGCGGGCGCTCGGGCTGCTGCAGGGGTTGGAGCGGGAGCGCCGCGTGAAGCAGTGGAGGGCCCGGGGGCTGAAGCTGGGCGCGGGCCTGCTGGCGGCCTCGGTGCTCGGCGTGGGCGTCCACTTCTTCTTCCAGCGGCGCGCTCCGGAGGCCGCGCCCGCGGTCACGTCCTCCGCACGGGTGACGCCTCCCCCGGCGCCGGCCCCCGCCCCCGTGAAGAAGCCGGCCCCGCCCGCGCCGCCCCAGCGGCAGGCCTCGGTCACGCCGGAGTCCCCGCGGCCCCTCCCCGAGAAGGCGCCCGTCCCGCGCGCCGAGCCCACGCCCCGCGAGCCCGTCCGGGCCGTGCCGGAATCCGTGTCCATCCTCGTGCGGCCCTACGGCTACATCCAGGTGGACGAGGGAGCGCGCAGCGGCCAACCGCTCGCGCGGCACATGGTGGAGCTGACGCCCGGCCAGCACACGGTCACCATCACCTGCGACTACTGCGAGGACGCGCGGGAGACGATCGAGGTACGGCCGGGAGTGGAGAACGTCTTCCGCCTGCGGGCCCTGCTGAAGAGCTCGCGGCTGTCCTTCGTCTATGAGCCAGCGGACGCGGTGGTGCGCGTGGGCGGCGAGGTGCGCACCGTGCGCGAGTCCCAGGAGCGCCCCTTCGAGATCCAATCGCCGAGGGGCCCGGCGAGCTTCCAGCACCGGGTGGAGTACGAGGTGAGCCACAACGGGTACCTCACCGAGAAGCGCGTGGCGAACCTGGAGCCCGGCAAGTCCACCACCTTGCGCGGGGCGCTCGTCGCCGAATGAGCCGCTGCCTCCGACTCCTGCTGCTGGTGGGACTGCTGGCCCCCGCCGCCGTGTTCGCCGAGGAGCCGGTGGACGCGGAGGTGGTGACACTGCGCGCCACCTACGAGTACGGCCGTTACGCCGAGGTGCTGGAGCGTGCGGGCATGCGCATCGACCGGGGCCGGCTGGCGGACAAGGATCTGGCGGAGCTGCACAAGCTGGCCGCGCTGAGCGCCTTCAACCTCAACCGGACGGAGGACTCGGCGCGCCACTTCCGCGCGCTGTTGCGGTTGGAGCCGGACTTCAACCTGGATCCCTTCTCGGTGCCGCCGCCGGCGGTGGAGCACCTGGACGGCATCCGCGAGCAGATGTCGGCGGAGCTGGAGCTGGTGCGGCAGGAGCGGCGGCTGCGTGTGGAGCGGGAGCGCACGGAGGCCGAGCGCCGGGAGCGGGAGCGCGTGGCGGCCGAGGAGCGGCGGCGGCGCCTGGAGGTGCTGTCGAGGCAGGTGACGGTGCGGCAGGTGGAGTCACGCAGCTTCCTGGTGAACTTCGTGCCCTTTGGAGCGGGGCAGTTCCAGCAGGGGCGCAACGGCCTGGGGACGCTCTTCGCGGCCTCGCAGGGAGTGCTCGCCATCACCAGCATCATCTCCTTCTTCGCGTACGACTCGCTCATCGAGACGGAGGACTTCACGGTGGACGACGTGCGAGGGCCCATCAAGGTCACCGTGAGCTTCATTCCCACCGCGCGCCGGAAGGAGGCCGAGACCTGGACGTGGCTCAAGTGGGGCTCGGCCGGGGGCTTCTACGCCGTCTACGCGGCGGGGGTGCTGGACGCGCTCCTGCACCACCAGGATCAGGTGGTGCGCACGAGCATCGAGACCCTGCCGTCCACGCCCGCGCCCACCGAGCCCGACCCGGCGGCACCCCGGGCGAGCCTGCACCTCTCCCCCACCACCGGCGGCGCGATGGCCGGATTCACCCTCACCTTCTAGGACCAGGAACGCTTCGACATGGCCAGCCTCACCGTCCGCAGCCCCGAGGGGAAGGTCCGCACGGTCCCCCTCCACAAGCGCATCACCAGCATCGGCCGCTCGGCCGACAATGACGTGCAGCTGGAGGATCCGTCGGTGCCGGACAGTGCGTTGCACGTGCTCTTCGATGGAACGCGCTACCAGCTGGGGAGCCTGGGGGCGTCGTTCCAGGTGAACGGCAAGAAGCGGGACAACCACGTGCTGGCCACGGACGACGTCATCCGCGTGGGCGCCACGGAGCTCGTCTTCGCGCGCGAGGACGCCGTGACGAAGCCGCCTCCGGCCCCGGCGCTCGCGGTGACGCACGAGCCGACGTCGGATCCGGACTCGCACACCCGGGACATGCCGGGGGTGGTGGGCCGCGAGCTGGTGCTGCTGCGCCGGCTCACGGCGTTCAGCGATCGGCTGCTGGGCAGCTCCAGCCGGGACGAGCTGCTGGAGAGCGTGCTGGACGAGGCCATCGAGGTGACGCGGGCGGACAAGGGCTTCCTCATCCTGCGGGAGAACGGCGAGCTGGCCGTGAAGGTGGCGCGCAACCTGTCGCGGGAGAACATCGAGGACGCGACGGCGCGGGTGTCGGATTCGATCATCGAGAAGGTGGTGCGTACGCGCAAGGCGCTCATCTTGAGCGACGCGCTGGATGATCCCGAGTTCAAGAGCAGCAAGTCGGTGGTGAACCTGAAGCTGCTGTCGGTGATGTGCGTGCCGCTGGTGCGCAACGACGAGCTGTTCGGGGTGCTGTACGTGGGCAACGACCGGTTGGTGAACCGGTTCGAGCCCAAGAGCCTGGACATGCTCACCATCTTCGCGGCGCAGGCGCTGTTGCTCATCCAGAACGCGCTGCTGGTGAATGACCTGAAGCTGGACAACACCGAGCTGCGCAAGCGGCTGGACGACACGCACTACGGGGAGATCGTGGGTGCGTGCCAGGGGATGCTGGACGTGTACCGGCGCATCGACAAGATCGCGCCCACGGACATCTCGGTGCTGATCACGGGCGAGACGGGCACGGGCAAGGAGCTGATCGCCCGGGAGATCCACCGGCACTCGCCGCGGAGCAAGGGACCGTTCATCACCATCAACTGCGGGGCGATTCCGGAGAACCTGCTGGAGAGCGAGCTGTTCGGCCACGTGCGAGGCGCCTTCACGGGGGCGGTGAACACGAGGGTGGGCAAGTTCCAGGCGGCCATCGGCGGCACGCTCTTCCTGGACGAGATTGGCGAGATGCCGTTGCAGCTGCAGGTGAAGCTGCTGCGGGCGTTGCAGGAGAAGGTGGTCTACAAGGTGGGAGATCACCGGGGCGAGCCGGTGGACATCCGGGTGGTGGCGGCGACGAACCGGGTGCTCGAGGAGGAGGTGCGCAAGGGCACCTTCCGCGAGGACCTGTACTACCGGCTGAACGTGGTGACGCTGAAGCTGCCGCCGCTGCGCGAGCGGGGCGAGGACCTGTTCGTGCTGGGGAAGTACTTCCTGCAGAAGTACGCGAAGGAGTTCAACTCGAAGGCGAAGGGTTTCTCGCCGTCGGCGACGGTGGCGATGAAGAAGTACGGCTGGCCGGGCAACATCCGCGAGTTGGAGAACCGCATCAAGAAGGCGGTGGTGCTGGCGGACAAGCCGTTGCTGGGGCCGGATGACCTGGATTTGAGGCCGGAGAGCCTGGAGCCGGTGCTGCCGCTGTCGGAGGCGCGGGAGCGCTGGCAGAAGCAGTACATCCAGGAGGTCTACGAGCGGAACAACCGCAACAAGACGAAGACGGCGAAGGATCTGGGAGTGGATCCGCGAACGATCTTCCGCCACTTCGAGAAGCTGGAGGCGGAGAAGAACGGCGGGCCGCTGCCTCCCGGCGAGGACGGCGACGAGCTGCTGTAGTCACGGGGCGCCGGCGCGGTTCTATTGCCAAGGAACCTCGGGACTTCTAGCCTCCTCCTGCATCCGGCATCTGGCCGGTCATCGCCAGAGGAGAACCCTTGCGTTTCCTTTTCGTGTGTCTCTGCGCGACAGGGCTTGCCTGCTCGCGCGGCGATCAACCTCTGGCCCGGACCGCCCCCGTAGCGGAAGCGACGGCACAACCCGTCCAGCCCCCCGAGATCTCGTCAGGGACGATACGCGAGGGCACCGGCGGGTCTGGGACCACGGGCTCCGTGCGCATAGCTCAGCGGCGTGAGACCTACACCACGGGCAATGGGCAGTGCGCCGTCGACGTGGCGTATCCCGAAATCGCCGGGCTCTCGTCGTCCGAGCTCCTTGCCAAGGTCAACCGACTCATCGATGAGACCGTGCTTGCCACCGTTCCCGAGAGCTGTCGAGCACCGCGCGACTCCTCGCCGGTACGCCAGGGAGAGGGCTGCTCCGACCTGCCCGACCCCGGGAAGACCGATGTCTCCGTCACGTATTCAGTAGGGCTGGCGAAGGATGGGCTCCTCAGCGTCCGGTTGCAACGTACCGCCTGCACCAATCCGAGCCTCCAGCCCGATGACATGGTCGATGGACTCACCGTCAATCTCATGACGGGCACGGTGTATCAGGTGGCGGATCTGTTTCGCCCTGACACCCCCTGGAAGGAAACACTCACTCAGGCCGTGCGCAACAAGCTCTCAGCGACCACGAAGCTGGGGGCCAACGTGCCAATCTCGGTGCGCCGCTTCTTCTTGAAAGAGGGAGCGCTCGTGGTGCTTCGACCCGTTTCCGCGCGAGCATTCCATGCGCTCGATGTCGAGGTACCGCTGAAGCAGCTTCAACCCATGCTGCGGGCCGACCTTCCAGGCAATAGCGCCGGGAAGTGATGAGACCTGGCACCAAGCACAAACGATTGCTGTTCAAGACGACGAAGCAGGAGGGGGGAACATGGCATTCATCCTCAAACGAGGAAGCAGAGGACGCGAGGTCAAGACTCTTCAGCATTGGTTCAGCCATCTGCAGCAACCGCCCCCTGCCTTGGATGCGTTGGGGACGTTCGGTCCCCAGACCGAGGCCACCGTCAAACAATTCCAGGCCGCCCATCGAATCTCTCCCGCGAATGGAGTCGTCGGTGCCAGTACCTGGGCCGCGCTTGGCAACGTGATCGGCACATACATCTGGCTCAAGGAATCGGGTGCCGCCGAGTCACTCGCGCGATTGGGCACGGACCTCGCACAGGGAAGCCTGACGTTCCGTCACGACCGGTTCATGTCGGACTACATGGGAACCTACGGCATCCTCGATGACTCCGCGGCGCACGGCCTGTCGATGCTGCTACGGTTCATCGATCGCGATCCCCAGATCAGTGATGTCCGTTGGGCCGCGTACATGCTGGCGACGGTCAAGCACGAGTGCGCGGACACCTGGCAGCCCATCGAGGAGTACGGCCAGGGCGCGGGGTATGCGTACGGCAATCCCGTGAACGTGGTGGGATCCGACGGGCAGAACTACTCGAATGTGTACTACGGGCGCGGGTACGTGCAGCTCACCTGGAAGAAGAACTACAAGACGATGAGCGACATCTTGTACGGCGATGATCGGCTCGTGATCCATCCCGAACTCGTTCTCGAGCCGGACGTCGCATACAAGATCATGTCCTACGGCATGCGGAACGGATCGTTCACGTCGAGGTCGCTCGGCGATTACATCAAGGACAACAACTGCAACTACGTCAACGCTCGACGGATCATCAACGGAACGGATGAGGCGACGAGAATCGCGACCTACGCCCGGGAGTTGGAGCGGATGCTGAAGGCAAGCAGCTATGGCCCTTCGAAGTAGGTACGGGACGCCCTCCGTTGGTTCAATCGCCGGACTTGCCCCGATGATGTCCCCGGCCATGGCCCTGGGTGCTCTTGCTCTTGAGTCGTGACCGGGCACGCTTGACTGGTGGTTCAACCGGATCTGCGGGATCCAGGGCCCAGGTGCCCTCTTCCCAGCGTTTCAGACACTCGGAAGCCTCGAAAGGAATCAGCCCTTTTCCCTTCGCGGCTTCTTCCAGAACCGCCTTGGCCTCCGCAGTCCGATGGCGCAACAGGAAAGCCGCCGCGGCCGTCCGTACGTCCATCCTGGGATGCGTGAAAAGCACAGCGAGTGCATCCCGTCCAGCGTCACCATGAGCACACAGCTTATCGAATGCGGCAATGGCTTTCTTCGCGTGCTTGTTTCCGGTCTTCGCGTCTCCGTTGAAGATCTGCCAGGTTTGGGCCTCGACATGGTAGGCGAACGCCTCAACGAGCTTGTCGAACTCCGCTACCATATTCCATTCCTCACATTGTCGATGGCCAACAAACCAAACGCTCGCTGTGCCTCATAGGACTGTGTACTGAGCCACTTGCGCACCGTCATGGCCCTGGAGCCGGTGATATGCGTTCGGATCGACGAATATAGACGACTGATGTCAGTGTGGAGCGCCTTGTCCATTGCAATGACGTTCTCCGTATTGTGCAAGGCCTCCCCCCCGAACCGATCCACGTTGCCCGGGGTCTGCTCCACGATGTGGTGCCATTCCTTGCCATTGCCCGCTGGGCCCATCGCCGACTTGAAGCCACTCGGCGAGCCCCACGCCCTGTGCCCGTTGGGCAGGAGCGTCCCCCGCCCTGGTGAGGGACTCGCCCCCGCGGCGCTCCGCGTGGCCATGGCCACCACGTGCGGCGCCAACACGACCCGGATCGTCCCCTCGGGCACCGAGACGATGACGCGCTCAGTTCCGGCCGCCACACTCAACAGACCCACGCCGCTGCTTGCCTCGACCGTGCGCGAGGCCTGCTCGAACCCCGGCAGCTTCGGAGCCTTGGACGCGAGCGCCACCGTCTCCCCTATCGCCGCCGTCCCCACGATGAGGAGAATCCGCGCGCTGTTCGGACCGATGACCCGGCCGAACCGCTCGCCAATCTCGCGCAGCTCCGCGAAGGTGGAGGCTCTTGGCGCCTCGTCGTAGAGCCGCGCGTAGGCCCGCAGCAGGTCGAAGAACTCCCACCCGAGATAGCCCCACAAGAGCACGGTGAACGCGGCGGCGACGCCCTTGGTCACCGGCTCGGGCACCGGCGCGACCAGGAGCGCCATGTAGGCCGTAATCGAGAAGCTGAGCGTCGCCAGCAACCGCGTCGGGTCGAGCACGGCCCGCGCTTCCGCGTCCAGCCCCTCCAGGGCCGGTCCCACCGCCAGGGCCAGCGCGAGACTCCGCTTGTCCTCGTCCCGCAGCCGCGGCCCGTCCTCGAGCAGCGTCAGGCAATCCCCCGGCGTGCCGCGCCGCTCGCAATAGCGCCCATAGGAGCGCTCCAGGTCCGCGGCTCCCGCTCCGCCGCTCGAAGAAGAGCAGACAAGCGCCAGCTCGCGGCCGGCATACAGCGGGAAATGGGAGGTGGCCACCCGCGGCGGCATGTGGAGCCAGAACGTCGTCAGGGCCGCCTGGAGATCCGACGCCCCCACTCGCACCGGCGTGAATTCCGTGGGCAGCGTGGCGAAGACCGCATCCCCTGCCTCTGCGCCATCCACAGGCGGGGGGTGCCGGTACTCCGTCGTTCCGCTGCCCGGGGAAGTCCCCGTGGCGCACGCCGTCACCAGCATCAACGCCGTCAGGGCCAGCGCCCCCAGGCGCGAGTGCCACCGTTCACCCAAGGGGTGCGAATCGACAGGAGGGTTGGACATGGGCACCAGTAGTACCCCAGCCGGACCCTCCCTCCACTCGGCTGCCTGCTGGGCGAGGGGCGCTCGCCCCACCGCCGATCGTCGTGGACTCATCGTGACAGGCCTGTCGCGGTTCCCTGCTCCTCCCGGGTGTGGCACCCTCGCCAAACCCCTGTTCCGACGATGAAATCCACTGCCTACCGACTGGCCAGCGAATTGCTTGGGCTCCCCGCCATGAAGTGGTTGGGACTCGGAGCCGCCGCGTGGATCCTGGGGGGATGCGTCATTCCCCAGGACACGAGCTACCTCAGCGACATCCCCCAGCAGCGCAACCGCCCCCCGCGGATCGTGGAGAGCCAGGTGAACCCCCCCGAGCGCATCATCCGAGGCTACGGCGCCGACAAGCTGTGCAAGCTGACGTTCGAGGCCATCGTCGAGGATCCCGACGTCGACGACCAACTCGTCGCCTACTGGTACGTGGACTACGACGCCTCCCGGACCCAGGGCGAGGACGCCCAGAACATCATCCTCGCCAAGAACGCCAAGGTCATCCGCGATGATCGCGCCACCTTCCAGGTGAGCTTCGACTCGGCGGACTTCAACCGGCTCAACGTCCCAGGCGACCACATCGTCGAGGTCGTCGTCACCGACACCGGCCTGGTGGGCCGCCGCGAGCCCCTGAACAGCAGCGTCCTCGAGCTCGCGGACGGAGGCATCGTCTCGGATCCTGGCTACACCGCCACCTATGTGTGGTTCGTCAGGACCGAGGCCGCAGGAGATTGTCTATGAAGAGGCTCACCCCCCTCGTGCTGCTGACCACGGCCCTCGCGGCCGGCTGCGGCTACTCCGCTCCGGACCCCGTCCTCGGCTGCCGCAGTGACAGCGAGTGCGACAACGACGAGGTGTGCTTCGTCGATGGCTGTGGAGACCCGGGCAAGAACATCGTCGTCGAGGTGGTCCCCAACCCCCGCGTCGGCCTGCACGCCCAGGACTTCCGGGTGACGGAGCTGCGCAGCCAGCAGAACATCGAGCTGTACGGCCCCGCCCTCCTCAAGGGCCAGGTGCGCGTGGAGGGGCTCTCCTCCACCAGCGCGTACTCCGCCCCCATCACCCTGCGCATGACGGGCGAGAGCCTGCTCATCCCCGGGCTGGTGCGCCGCCACGAGAGCACGCTCGTGCCCACCAATGGCCTCTACTCGCTGCCGGTGGGCGCGGGGCGCTACGACGTCACCCTGTCCACCAACGACGCCGCGCTGCCGCCCCTGTCCAGCACCCGCGACGTCCAACCGGGCGACGCGGTGACGCTGGACTTCACCCTGCCCGTCTCCTCCGAGCTCGTCCGGCTGTCCGGCAAGGTGGTGCGCCCGGATGGAAAGCCGGTGGATGTGGATCTGGAGGTCCAGGCCCAGGACGAGCAGCTGCGCCCGCTCTCGCAGCGGGTGATGGTGACGCGCGAGTCGGGAGCGTTCACGCTCTCGCTCCCGCCCACGGCCGCCGAGCGGCCCACGGTGGTCCTCCAGGTGGTGCCCACCTCCCCGCAGGCCCTGGTGCCGCAGAAGCAGTTCACCGTGAACCCGCGCCAGGGCGCGCTGGAGCTGTCCATGGGGGACTATGGCGAGCCCGTGCGGCTGCGCGCCAGGGTGCTGGACCGGAACGGGCAGCCGGTGGCGCAGGCCACGGTGTCCCTGCAGGGCAAGGTGAGCGGTGGCGGGCAGTTCCGCAGCCAGAAGGTGCTCACGGACGAGACCGGCGCCTTCGAGCTCCTCACCCTTCCCAATGAGACCGGGAGCTCGATGACGCTCTCCGTCGTGCCCCCGCCGGGCTCCAGCGCGAGCTTCACCCTGAGGTACGTGCAGGTGCCGCGCGTCAGTGTCCTGGCGTCGGCGGACGTGGTGTGTGGGGAGCGGGTCCTGGTCCGCGGCGAGCTGATGAAGCCCAGTGGCTCGCAGCCGGCGGCGGGCGTGGCGATCATGGCCGAGCCGCTCGAGGAGGTGCCCGGATGGTCCCGGTCCACGGCCAGCTTCCAGGCTCCGCGCACCACGGATGAGGCGGGCAGATTCGAGCTGCCGATGGATCCGGGCCGCTACCGCCTCGACTTCATCCCCACCGAGGACCTCCCGCGCGTCAGCCGCATCGTGACGGTGCCTCCCCCGGTCAGCGCCTCCGTCCCGCCGAGCCTGGAGCTCTCCACCTTCACCCTCTCCAAGGGCCGCAGCGTCAACGGGCAGGTCACCTTCACCGGCTCGAATGCGACGCCGTCCACCGCCCCCTACGCCTCCATCCGCTTCTTCCGCGTAGTGGACGTGGAGGGCAAGTCGTCCGCCCTGCTGCTCTCGCAGACGCTGACGGACCAGACCGGCGCCTACTCCACCACCGTGCCCGCGCGCTGAGCCGTCTCCCGCGAGGCGGGAAGCACCAGGCAGGAGGACGAGGCCCCTTCCGGCTGCCCGTCCTCCTGGCCCCAGGCGGAGCCGATGCCGGACCGTGCCTACCTTGAGCACGGAATGAATGCTCGGGACCCGATACGCCGCTCGCAGATCTCCGCCCGCACGGTCTGGACGGTGGGGCTCAACGCGGGCGCCCTGGTGCTGCTGGCGTACATGCTCATCCAGCTGCGCGCCGTCTTCGTGCTGCTGGCGGTGGCGCTGTTCATCTCCCTGGCGATCGATCCGCTGGTGCGCTGGTTCCAGCGGCGGGGAGTGAGCCGGGGCTGGGGCGTGCTGGTGACGTTCCTGGGGCTGCTCGGGCTCGCGGGGCTGCTGGGCGCCACGCTGGTGCCGCTGGTGGTGCAACAGGTGCGCAGCCTGGTGCGGTCCGCGCCCGGACTGGTGAGCGAAGTCCGCACCTGGGAGTGGACGCGGTGGCTCGAGCAGCGCTTCGACCTGGAGCGCAAGGTGCAGGACGCGCTGGCGCACCTGCCGGACGAGGTCGCCCAGTCCCTGCCGGGCGTCGTCTCCACGACGGTGAACGGCGTGCTGGTGTTCATCACCGTGGTGACGCTCAGCCTCTTCGCCCTGATCTTCGGGAAGGATCTCTACGAGCAGGCGCTGGGGTGGGTGCGTCCCGTGCGCAGGCCCGCGGTGCGCGAGCTGGTGAAGAACATGCACCGGGCGGTGAGCGGCTACCTGGCGGGCACGGCCCTCACGGTGACGCTGGGCGGCCTGATCACGGCGCTGGGCACCTTCCTGCTGGGCGTGCCCTACTTCCTGGCGCTGGGGAGCCTGTACCTGGTGCTCGGCCTCATCCCGTACATCGGCAGCTTCCTCATGGCGCTGCTGGTGTCCTTCACCACGCTGACGACGGTGGGCCTCAACCGGGCGCTGATCGCCCTGGGGCTCTTCCTCGTCTACCAGCAGGTGGAAGGAAACCTGATTCAACCGCTCGTCCAGCGCCACTCCATCCGGATGAATCCGCTGCTCATCTCGGTGGTGCTGCTGATGGGCGCGGCGCTGATGGGGCTGATCGGCGCGATGATCGCCCTGCCGCTGGCGGCGGCGCTCCAGGAGTTCCTCCGGGAGGTACAGGAGGAGCAGCGCGAGCGGTGGGGCGACGAGCGCGAGGCAGCCGATACCCGCCCCGAGGTCCACGACCACGGCCCGGACGAGCCAGCAGGCCCCGCGCCGCACTGATCGGTGTGCCCCCGGAAAAATGGGGCTGACCCGCGCCCATTTCCCCTCGCCCTCCGGGAGAGGGGAAATGGCCTCCCGCGGGAATATGCATTTGCCGCTTGCTTGTATGCACGGTAGCGAATATTCATGCACCTCCATGCATAAGACGGCGATCGGCATCATCGGGGCGTCGGGGTACTCCGGCGTCGAGGCGACCCACATCCTGGCGGCCCACCAGAAGGTGGAGCTGCGGCTGGTGACCAGCGACAGGTGGCAGGGGGAGGCCGTGGGCCGCCGTCTGGGCATCATGGGCCCGGTGGGGCAGCTCAAGTACGCGCCGCAGGACAAGAGCGCCGAGCTCGCGAAGGAGTGCGAGGTGGTGCTGCTCGCCACGCCGGCCGAGACCTCCCTGCACCTGGTGCCCGGGCTGATCGCCGCGGGCGTGCGCGTCATCGATCTGTCGGGCTCCTTCCGCCTGAGGAACCTCGCCAGCTATCCGGCCTTCTACAACTTCACGCACTCGGCGCCCGAGCTGCTGGAGCAGGCCGCCTATGGCCTGCCGGAGCTGTTCCGCGAGCGCATTCCGAGCGCGAAGCTCGTGGCCAACCCGGGCTGCTACGCCACCGCGTGCGCGCTGTCCGTGGCGCCGCTGCTGAAGGCCGGGCTGCTCGAGGAAGGCTCGCTCATCTTCGACGCCGCCTCGGGCACGACGGGGGCGGGCCGCAAGGGCTCGGAGGACCTGAGCTTCAGCGAGGTGGACGAGGACTTCCGCGCCTACCGCGTGCTGCGCCACCAGCACACGCCGGAGATCGCCCAGACGCTCGCGGGCGTGGCGGGCCGCACCGTGCCCCTCACCTTCACCGCGCACCTGCTGCCGCTCAAGCGGGGCATCCTCGTCACCGCCTACGGCCGCCTGCGCTCGGGCGCCACCGCCGCCGAGGCCCGCGCCGCCCTGGAGCAGGCCTATGCGTCCTGCCCCTTCCTGACGGTGGAGGCCTCGCCGGACGCGGTGAGCCTCAAGGGCGTGGTGGGCACCAACCGCTGCACGGTGGCCGTGGCCGCCGACACCACCGGCTATGACCCGGGCCGCGTGGTGGTGACGGCCGCGATCGACAACCTGGTGAAGGGGGCGGCCGGTCAGGCCGTCCAGAACCTCAACCTCATGATGGGGTGGGAGGAGACGCTCGGCCTCTCCACCCTGCGGGGTTTCAATCCGTGAAGGTACCGCTCGGCTTCTCCTTCTCCGGCGTCCATGCCGGCCTCAAGCCCCAGCGCAAGGACGTGGCGCTCGTCTACAGCGACACGCCCTGCTCCGCCGCGGGCTGCTTCACGGCCAACAAGGCCCGGGCCGCCCCGGTGCAGGATGCCGAGCCCCGTCTGCCCGCCTCGGGCATCCAGGCCGTGCTCGTCAACTCGGGCAACGCCAACGCCCTCACCGGCCCCGCCGGACAGCAGGCCGTGCGCACCCTGCGCGACGAGCTGGGCCGCGTCCTCTCCGTGCCGGCGTCCGCCGTGCTCACCGCCTCCACGGGCGTCATCGGCCATCCCCTGCCGGTGAACAAGGTGGTGACGGTGCTCGGCCCGCTCAAGGACGCCCTGCGCGCCGAGCCCGACACCGCCGCCGAGGCCATCATGACCACCGACACGCGCGCCAAGCAGGCGTGGCGCACGGTGAGCATCGGCGGCCGCAACGTGACGGTCTCCGCCATCTTCAAGGGCTCGGGGATGATGCACCCCTCGCTGGCCACGGTGATCGCCGTCATCACCACCGACTGCGCCATCCAGCCCGGCGTGCTGGCGGCCGCCCTGCGCGAGGCGGTGTCCACCACCTTCAACAGCCTCACGGTGGACGGGGACATGAGCCCCAACGACACCGTGTACGCGCTGGCCAACGGCCGGGCCGGCAACCCGGCCATCTCCGACCCCGGGCCGGAGCTGAAGGTCTTCACCGCCACGCTCTCGGACCTGTGCCTGGAGATGGCGCGGGAGATCGCCTCGGATGGCGAGGGCGCCACCAAGCTGCTGCAGGTGGAGGTGTCGGGCGCCCCGGACACCGCCATCGCCCAGGACCTGGCGCGGGCCGTGGCCGGCTCCACGCTGGTGAAGGCCGCCGTCTTCGGAGCGGATCCCAACTGGGGCCGCGTGCTCGCCACGGTGGGCGCGCGCGCCGGCACCCAGGGCTACGCGGTGGACCCCTACTCGGCCCACGTCCGCATCCAGGGCATCTCCGTCTACGAGGGCGAGCCGAAGCCGTATGACCCGGCCCACCTCAAGGCGCGCATGCGCGAGCCCGAGGTCCGCGTCGAGGTGTGTCTCACCGGCGGCGAGGGCTCCTCCGTGGCCTGGGGGTGCGATCTCTCGTACGACTACGTGAAGATCAACGCGGACTACACCTCGCTCATCGTCCCGAGGCCCGACGGCGGCGTGGGCCGGGATGATCGGCTGGCCAACTACAGCCCCGCGTTCAAGACGACGCTGCTCGTCGAGGCGCTCTCGTACATCTCGCGCTTCCGGGGCAAGCGCTGCGTCATCCGCTACGGCGGCGCGGCCATGGTGAAGGAGTCCCTCAAGCAGGCCTTCTGCCGGGACATCGAGCTGCTGCGCTCGGCGGGCCTGCAGCCCATCATCGTGCACGGTGGCGGGCCGGAGCTCACGCGCACGCTGGACAAGCTCGGCCTGCGCCAGGACGGCGGGCTCATCACCGACGCCTCGGGCCTCAAGGTGGTGGAGATGGTGCTGTCCGGCTCCGTCAACTCGGAGCTCGTCACCATCCTCAACAACCTGGGGGATCGGGCGGTGGGCCTGTCCGGCAAGGACGGCGCGCTGCTGCGGGCCCGGCGGATTCCCGTGGAGGACGGCCGCTCCAAGGAGCACGTGGGCGAGGTGACGCGCGTCAACCACGAGTTCCTGGAGATGCTGCTGGGCCAGGGCTACGTGCCCATCATCTCGCCGGTGGGGCTGGGCGAGGACGGGCAGACGTACGACCTGGGCTCGGACGCGGTGGCGGCCGAGGTGGCCAGCGCCCTCAAGGCCCACAAGCTCATCTACCTGCACGACGCGCCGGGCATCCTCCGGGGCGAGGAGCTCTTCAACGAGCTGACGACCGCGCAGTTGGAGACGCTCCTGGCGGCGGGCGCGTTCGCCGGCAGCATGCAGACGCGGGCGAAGATGACGCTGAAGGCGCTGAGCGGCGGGGCCGTGGAGCGCGTGCACGTCATCGACGGGCGCGTCCCACACAGCCTCATCGCCGAGCTCTTCACCGACAAGGGCGTCGGAACGCTCGTCACCCGTTGAGGCACGGCCATGAGGAACCCGACTGTGAGCCCGCTTCGGAGCAACGGAGACAAGGCGTCGCGGCAGGAAGCCATCCGCCGCATCATCCGCACGCACGCCGTGGCCACCCAGGACGAGCTGGGACAACTGCTGGCCCGCGAGGGCTACGACGTCACCCAGGCCACGCTGTCGAGGGACCTGGCCCAGCTCGGCGCCATGCGCGTGTCGCTGCCCCAGGGCGGCACGGTGTATGGGCTGGAGGAGGCCCCACCGCCCTCGGGCGAGGACCGGCTGCGCGAGCTGTCGGAGATGGTCCTCTCGGTGGAGGACAACGAGATGTTGGTGGTGGTCCGCACCCGCCCGGGCTCCGCCCCCCTGGTGGCGTCGGCCATCGACCAGGCCCGGCTGCCCGAGAACCTGGGGACCATCGCCGGAGATGACACCATCTTCGTCGCCCCGGCCCGCGGCAAGTCCACCCGCACCCTGAACCGGAAGTTGAAGTCCCTCTTTGGAAAGGAAGACACCCCGTGACGATTGCCAAGACGGCCGCCTCCGGCGGGCCCGGCCTCCACCCGGAGGTGCTGGCATTCACCAGCTCGCTGGCGCTCGACAAGGCGCTGCTCACCGAGGACCTGGTGGGCAGCATGGCCCACCTCACCATGCTGTCGCGCACCCGGCTCATCCCCGCGGAGGACGCGCGCGCCATCCGTGAGCAGCTCGTGGCCATCTGGAAGGCCGCGCGGGCCGGCACGCTCGTCCTCGCGGACGAGGAGGACGTGCACATGGCCGTGGAGGCGGAGCTCACCCGCGTCCTCGGGGAGCGCGCGGGCCTCTTGCACACGGCGCGCTCGCGCAATGATCAGGTGGCGTTGGACCTGCGCCTGCACGTGCGCGAGAAGGTGGCCGAGGCGCTCGGCGCGCTGGCGAAGCTGCTGGACGGACTGGCCGCGCGGGCCGAGGCGGAGCGGGACACGCTCATTCCCTCGTACACGCACCGGCAGCGGGCGCAGCCCATCTCGCTGGCGTACCTGCTGTGCGGGTACGGGGCCATGTTCACCCGGGACGTGGACGCGCTCGGCTTCGTGCTGGAGCAGGTGGCCTCGCTGCCGCTGGGCGTGGGCGCCATTGGCGGCACGTCGCTGCCCATCGACCGCGAGGTGACGCGCGAGCTGCTGCGCTTCCCCCGCGTGACGATGAACGGCCTGGACACGGTGGGAGACCGGGACTTCGCGATGGACTTCGCGTACGCGGCCATGCGCTCGCTGCTGCACGCGAGCCGGGTGGCCACGGACTTCTACGACTTCGCCTCGCCCGAGTTCGGCTTCGTGAAGCTGGACGGGGAGATCGCCTGCGGCTCGAGCATGATGCCGCAGAAGCGCAACCCGGACGTCTTCGAGCTGATCCGCGGCAAGTCGGGGCGGGCGGTGGGCAACCTGAACACGCTGGCGGTGCTGGTGAAGGGGCTGCCGGGCGGGTACAGCCGGGACTTGCAGGAGGACCGGCAGGTGCTGCTGGAGACGGGGCCGCTGCTGACGAGCGTGCTGTCCATGCTGCACCTGGCGCTGGGCAAGGTGTCCTTCGACAAGGAGCGGTGCTTCGCGGCGGTGGAGTCGGACTACATGCAAGCGACGGACGTGGCCGAGGCGCTGGCGATGAAGGGGATTCCCTTCCGCACGGCGTACAAGGCGACGGGAGCGCTGGTGCGGGCGTGCCAGGAGCGCGGATTGCCGCTGGCCAAGGTGACGCTGGAGCTGGCACAGTCGGTGGACCCGCGCTTCGACGCCGAGGTGCTGAAGAGCGCGGATCCGCGGCGCGCGGTGGAGCGCAAGGCCAACGCCGGAGGGACCGGACCGGCGTCGGTGGAGAAGCAGATTGCCGGACTGAAGTCCCATGCGGCACGGGCGCGGGAGATGGCGGATGCCATTCCCCGGCTCGCGGCCATTTTCGACTCCTTGCAGGAGGCAGCACTGTGAAGCGCGATTTCCTGACCCTGGCCGACCGCACCGAGGCCGAATACCAGGCCCTCTTCAAGCGGACGCACGCGCTCAAGGCGAGCCGCAAGCGCAAGGAAGTGGTGACGACGCTGGCGGGGCGGCACCTGGTGCTGGTGTTCGAGAAGTCCTCGACGCGCACGCACCTGTCCTTCGAGGCGGCGATGTACCAGCTGGGCGGAACGGTCTCGACGATCACCGCGGGCAGCAGCCAGATCGCCCGGGGCGAGACGATCGAGGACACGGCGCGAGTCATCTCCGGCTACGCGGACTGCATCATGTTCCGCACCTTCGGGGACGATCGGCTGACGGCGTTCGCGAAGGCGTCGCAGGTGCCGGTGATCAACGGTCTGTCGGAGGGCGGGCACCCGGTGCAGCTGCTGGCGGACCTGTTCACGGTGGAGGAGCGGCTGGGGACGGTGAAGGGCAAGACGATCGCCTTCGTGGGTGACTGCGCGAGCAACATGGGCCGCTCGTTCGTGGAGGCGACGCGCTTCTTCGGGTTCAACCTGCGGCTGGGGTGCCCGGAGGGCTACCGTCCGGCGGCGGAGCTGCTGGCGCAGGCGGGAGCACGGGTGCACGTGACGGCGGACGCGGCCGAGGCGGTGAAGGGCGCGGACGTGGTGGTGACGGACGTGTGGACGAGCATGGGCCAGGAGGCGGAGTCGGCCAGGCGCATGAAGGACCTGCACGACTACCAGCTGAACGAGGCGCTGCTGGCGAAGGCGAATCCAGGGGCGATCGTGCTGCACTGCCTGCCGGCGCACCGGGGCGAGGAGATCACCGGCGGCGTCATCGACGGGCCTCGGTCGGCGGTCTGGGACGAGGCGGAGAACCGGATGCACGTGCAGAAGGCGCTGCTGGAGCAACTGATCCTGGGCTGAAGCTCTACCGAGCAGAACCCGACCGAGCAGAACCCGAGGGAAGAGGGCCAGGCTCACCCTCTCCCCTCGGGAGAGGGTCGGGGTAGATGCTGAATCCAAGTCCCACACCGGCGTAACTGCCTGTAAGTCCTGGGGATTGGAGCCCCCAGCTACGGGCATGCCGCTGGCCCCATGTCGTTTTCCCCTCGACGCTCGCCGCGACGTGGGCGAGCCCAGGCCAACGCAGAAGCGAACAGGGAGAGCACGTCCTCCGGCTGACACAACAGCGGGGGGCTCCTTTCACGAATGCTCCAGTTGACATGACGATCTTGGCCATGTGTCCAAGCACTTGGGGGTCGTCATGAAACAAGCCCGTGTCGTCAGTCGCGGCCAACTGTGGAAGCCGCGCCGATCCCCGAGCTTCCAACCCAGGAGGAGAGGGAGCGGTGGCGGACGGACATCTGCGAGCCACATTACGCGAAGTGCGTCCGTGCTGGCGGTGACAGCATCCCGGGCCGGAAGAAAGGGGAGACCCAATGCCAAGCCTGTTATGACGCTTGTATGCGTCACGGGTACTGGCCGTGGCAGGCAAACGACAAGCCCTGCCCTGGAGCATGACCATGCGGCGCACGCAACGAGAGCGCGGACTGGAACTTGGACGGGAGAAGGATCAGGTCTTCCTGAAGCTGATAGAGGCCAAGGCCCCGTACGAGGAGAGGCGACGGGCCCTGCTGGAACTGGAGAAGCAATGGTTGCGTGAGGCAGTAACGGAGGCCGAACGCGAGCAACTCCGACGTGGAATCGCGGAAGATCTCGTCACCCTCGCATACTCGTTCAACCAGCCCTGGGCTGAATTCGGCAAGTGGCTTCGCCGTGTTCAACGGCTCGGCTTCTCCAACCTCGCGCTGCGCGTCCACATCACCTGCCTCTACGTACAGTCCCTTCACCTCTTCCCCCGGCAGGCTCGCGAGGCATGGGAGATGCTGGCGGACGCGGAGAAGAGAGCGCTTCGGCTTCGGCGAGATCGCCCCCTGCGGCAGGAACACCTGGAGGCCATCGCGCACGCGAAGAGGGTTGCCCGCGTGTCGCGCCCCCCTGCTCGCTGACATGATCGACGTCAGGGCCGAGCCGGACCAGGACGGTGCGTCTCGGGAGCTACTTGCCCGGGTTGCCCCGGCCTCCTGACCTACCCAGTAAGGTGGCTTCCATTTCTCCGCCCTTCCATGGTACGTTTCGGAGCACCTTGGACGTAACCTATGGGAACCTGCGTTCCTCTCAAGCGTTCCGCAGCGCACAGGAGACCACATGGCCGGATTCGACACCCCATCCACGGACACAGGGCCCTTTACCTTCGAGTCAGAAGGATTCCGCTACGAGGTCTTCCGCTCCCTGCTCGAACACGTGGATTACGACACCCTGTTTCTCTCGTGGTGCAGGCCCGTGAAGGAGAAGGCGCGCCGGAGGCTCGTTGCCCTGAAGCAAGTAGAAGTCCCGGAGGGGCGCGAGGGCCGGACCCGAGCAATCGAGGAAGTTCAGCTCGCCGAGCACCTTCATCATCCAAAGATCGCTCGCGTCTTCAGACTCGCGGAACATCAGGGCGCCCCGTTCGTGGTGATGGAGCACACGCCAGGAGCCTTCCTGGCCACTGTCATCGGCTCCGCGCTGTTGCTGGGCCGCAAGCTCTCGCCTGCCCTCGCCTCCTTCATCGCCGCTGAAGTCGCCAACGCCCTCGACTACGCCCACTACTGCGAGGATGACCGAGGCCGCCCGCTTCACATCATTCACCGTGCCGTAGGTCCCATGACCATCCGCCTTGGGCGCAACGGTCGCGTGAAGCTCACGAACTTCGGTGCCGCGTTCTCCGAGCTGTTGGGCCGCGTGCCCACGCCACCGAAGGTGCTCCGAGGGAACTTCGCCTACGCGGCTCCGGAAATCATTCGCTCCATCTCCGAAAAGGGCCGAGCCGGTCTTCTCTCTCCCAAGGGCATCGACAGCAGGGCGGACATCTTCTCGCTCGGGCTCGTGCTGCTGGAGATCATCGCGGGGAATCATCCGCTCGACCCTCTGGACACGCTTCCATCCGAGGTGTCCAAGCGCGCGCTTCGACTCGTCTCGGGAGTGAGGGCAGAACACTCCGCATGGGCCTCCATCGAGGTACTCGCGGATCGTCTGCTGCGCTTCGGTCCCGAGGACGTGGAACGCATCGCTTACAAAGCCCCGGCCCCTCTGAAACAGGTAGCTCACCGGGCTCTTCGGAGTGACCCTGCCGAGCGTTACCAATCGGCCGCTGAGATGCGTGACGATCTGCGCGCGTATCTGCGCAGTCTCCGCCAGCCCTTCGGCGCCACCGAGGCAGCGGCGGAGCTGGCCGACATCCTCAAGAAAGCATCCGCCCTCAAGCGGAAGGCAGCGCACCCTGTCGAGATTGGAGTCCTCCCGTGGCCGAAGGCGCTGAGCGTCCAGTAACCCCTGGACCGGGCAGAACGAGCAGGCAGAACGACAAGAAGAAGTTGATGACCCATCTGGCAGCGGTCGTGCGTGAAGCTCGCAAGAAGACTGAGCTGACCCAGGCGGATGTCGCGGACCGCGTTGGGATCGTCACCGAAGTATTCGGTCGGATTGAGCGAGGATACCTGCTCCCGAGCGTTGCGACCTTTCGCAGGTTGTGCCGTGTGCTTCGCCTCGATGCGAACGTCGTCTTGGGACTCGATGTGGAGAAGGCTCCTTCGTGGCTGAAGGAGCCTGAACCCGAGGCAGATGATCCGCCCGATCTGCGCCGGCTGGTGAGAACGATTCGCCGCATGGATGCTGCACAGGTATCCGTCATGCTCAGCACCGCCAATGCGCTGGTGAGACACACAGCGCAACAGCCAGATGAGCAAGCCGAGTAGGCGGATGAATCTACCTGGTTCAATCCTCGAAGGACGAAGCAAGGACGGTCAGAACCTTGCTGAGCACCTTCAAGCGCTTCGGCGACCACGTCCGGAGCTGGTGGAGGATGCGCCGCAGCTCCGGCGAGAGGTTCCCCTCTGGGGGAGCTTCATCGACTGTGGCCGCAACCTGAGAAGGGCTCACTCCCAGCAGCGCGTCGGACGAGATACCCAGGACGGTGCTGATTCTCCGGAGGCTCGGAACGGACGGCATCATGTCGCCACGTTCGATTCTCCCGTAGACGCCAGGAACGAGACCGACCTTCTGGGCAACCTGGGCCTGCGTCAGACCGAGGCGTTCCCGTGCTGCGCGAGCTACTTCTCCGAGGGAGCGCTGAAGTTCTTCGTCCATGGTGGTCGTCTACCACGGTGGATGGGGGGCCGGGGCTTGCGTCGTGCAGCTCGTTCTCCACGAGGCTGGTAGGCTCGGCATTCTCGGAGGTGCGTCGTGGGATTGGCCTACAGGCTGCCGGAACTCAAAGAGATGGTCGGGGGTTACCGCATCGTCGAGACGCTCGGCAGCGGGAGCTACGGCTACGTCTACAAGGCCGAGCAGGCCGGATGCTTCTACGCCGTCAAGATCCTCCGGGGCCGCTTGTTGAATGACCGGGCCAGGCGCGAGATCGGCATCCTGAACCAC
>NZ_DBNGVP010000089.1:0-26707 GCF_057119385.1 Archangium sp.
GCTGGAAGTACCCGCTGTGGCTGTGCATCGCCGCCACCGGCTGGTTTTTTGTGGTCGACCTGCTGTTCTTCTCGTCCAACCTGCTCAAGCTGTTTGCCGGTGGCTGGTTCCCCTTGTTCATCGGCGGCGTGGTGTTCGCGTTGATGTTGACCTGGAAACAGGGCCGCCACCTGCTGAGCCAGGCCCACATGGCCGAGGCCATCGACCTGGGCGGCTTCCTGGAGGCGGTGTTCGTCAGCCCGCCGCTGCGGGTGGCCGGCACGGCGGTGTTCCTCACGGCCGAGCGCGGGGCGGTGCCCAATGCGCTGTTGCACAACCTCAAGCACAACAAGGTGCTGCACGAGCAGGTGATGCTGCTGACCATCGCGTCGGAGGAGGTGCCGCACGTGCCGCCGGAGGACCGGGTGGAGGTCATCAAGCTGGAGGAGGGCTTCGTGCGGGTGATTGCGCGCTACGGCTTCATGGAGAACCCGAGCATTCCGGACATCCTGAAGCGGGCGAGGGAGAAGGGGTTGCAGTTCAACCTGATGGGGACGTCGTTCTTCCTGGGGCGCGAGACGCTGATACCGAGCAAGAAGCCGGGGATGGCGATGTGGAGGGAGGCGTTGTTCTCATGGATGTCGCGCAACGCGAGGAGCGCGACGGCGTACTTCCGGATTCCGCCCAACCGGGTGGTGGAGCTGGGCGCCCAGGTCGAGCTGTAGCCCGAGCAGGTGGAGCTGTCGCCGCCGTCTCCTGCTCGCGGCCATGTCCCCTCTCCCTCCGGGAGAGGGACGGGGTGAGGGTATCTGGACCCCGGGTTGAGCCCGTGCAAGAGGACCCGTGCCCCTGACCGTGCTCACCCCGGTTTACGGACGGACAGTCCGAACATGAGAGGAATCTCGGGGACGCCGTCGGGGAGCAGGAAGCGGTGGCCAGGGGCGGCGCGCATGCCCTCGAGCACCTGGCAGCCGTTGGCGTAGCAGTACTCCTCGAGCCGCTCGAGCTGGAGCCCGTGGCGCAGGAGGGGATTGATGACGTCCCCGAGCCCCCACTGGAAGCCGTGGCAGGGGTGGGGATTCTTGAAATCCCGCACGCCCTCCTCGTAGCCCCAGTGCACGAGTCCCTCACCAGACCGGGCGACGTAGTCCCCGACGCCGACGGCCTCGGGGATGGAGTGGCCGCCGCCGTAGGGGTAGGTGAGGCGGAGCTTCTCGTCGAACATCCAGAGGACGGGGTGGAACTCGACGAGGACGAAGCGGCCACCGGGCACGAGGACGCGGGAGATGCCCTCGGCCCAGGAGTTCAGGTCGGACAGCCAGAAGGTGACGCCGTAGGAGCAGAAGACGAGGTCGAAGCGGGCCGGGGGCGCGGAGGCGAGCCAGTCGTAGACATCGGAGCGCTCGAAGGTGCCGGGGAGGCCGGAGCCCGCGGAGAGGGAGCGGGCGAAGCCGATGGCCTCATCGCTGATGTCCACGCCGGTGACGAGGGCGCCGCGGGCGGCGAGGCTGAGGGTGTCCTGTCCGGAGTTGCACTGGAGGTGGAGGAGCGAGCGTCCACGCAGGTCGCCGAGCAGCTCGAGCTCCTCGGGGAAGAGGGTGGAGCCGCCCTCGCGGAGGAAGCGGGCCTGGTCGCCCTTGTGGCTGTTGTGGGCGCGGGTGGCGGCGTTCCAGGAGAGGCGGTTGGCCTCGTGCAGGTCCTTCTTCAACATGGGGTGTTCTCCTGTGTCTCGGATTGTCCGCACGTGAGAAACGTTCGTCCCTGACAAGGCCACGGCCCCACGGGGTGGGGTGACTGTCCGTGGTGGACGGGAGCGTGGGGGTGTCCGTCACGGAGCGGACGGTGGAGGCGTGCTCGCTGGACATTGCACCGCGCGCACGCTCCTCGCGCGGGGCACGCCGTCACTACTTCCGTGGCCGAGTAGCCGGGGCTACTCGTCGAGCAGCAGGGGCGAGAAGCCCGCCGCGTCACACGAGGCCAGCACGTAGCGGATGCCGGCCCGCTCCCCGGTGAAGCCCGCCGGGATGCCTCCCGCGTGCAGGTGTCCGTAGACGCACACCTTCGGCTTGAAGGCCTCGATGGGGCCCAGGAACGCCGTCGTCTTCTCGTTGGCGTACAGCGGCGGGAAGTGCACCGCCACCACCCGCGTCAGCGGCTCGGCGCTCTCCTTCTCCTTCTTCTCCGCGTCCGCGATGGAGGCCGCCAGCCGCCGCGTCTCCCGCTCCACGTACCCCGCGTCCCCCGACTCGTCCCCCATCTCCCCGCCCGGCATCGGCGGGGCCTCGGGCGCCGTCCACAGCCGCGTGCCGGCAATCACCCACCGCCCGATGACCACCGAGCTGTTGTGCAGGAAGTTCTCCAGCGTCTTGTACGGCTCCAGCAGCCTGCGCAGCTTCGACGCCGAATCGCCCCACCAGTAGTCGTGGTTGCCGCGCACCAGCACCTTGCGCCCCGGCCGCTCGTCCAGCCACTTCAGGTCGTCCAGCACCTCCGTGGGCCGCGTCGCCCACGAGATGTCGCCCACCACCAGCACCACGTCCTCGGGCCGCACCTTCTCGTCCCAGGCGCGCTGCAAGGGCAGTGGATGCTCCGCCCACCCGAAGCGGTGCATGTCCTTGTTGCGCGTGGAGGGCAGATGGGTGTCGCCAATGGCGAAGAGACGCATGTCCTTCTCCTAACCCAGCCCGCCTCCCACGTCGCCCCTCCTGTCGCCCCGCGCCCGCATGCCCCTCGGGCGGCCACCGGCCAACCGCTCAATATACCTGGGATACTTGGGACTTCAAGTGAATTCCTGGTAAAACGTGCTTCCCTTGTGCTCTGAGAAAGTGCATGTTACCGCGCCAGTCCCCCCAGCCTCGTCTTTCCATAGGAGTGCTGTCCATGCACCCGTTCCGTAAGCCGTTGGCCACCCTGGCCGCTGCTCTTGCCCTGGCTGCCTGTGGTCCCCAGGAGCCCGCTCCCACCCAGACCCCGGCCGCGACCGAGGACTCCCGCACCCCCGCCCAGCGCGAGGCCGAGCGCACCCCGTACCAGCTGGACCAGGCCTTCGCGAAGGCCGGCGCGGACTTCGGCGTTCCGGCGGAGCTGCTCAAGGCCATCTCCTACACCGAGACCCGGTGGGAGATGATCCAGGGCCAGGTGGAGTTCGAGGGCGTGCCCGCGGCGTTCGGTCTGATGGCGCTGCGGGGTGAGAAGCTCTCCGAGGGCGCGCGCCTTGCCGGCGTGGCCGAGGAGGCGGTGCGCACCCAGCCCGAGGCCAACATCCGGGCCGCCGCCGCGCTGCTGTCCTCGTACGCCAACGAGCTGAAGCTGGACCGTGCGGACGTGGGCGCGTGGGCCCCGGCCGCGGCGAAGTACAGCGGCATCGACAACGCCGAGGCGCAGGCCCAGTACATCCACCAGAACGTCTATGACGTGATGCGCAAGGGCGCGGTGGCCCAGACGCCCGCGGGCGATCTGGCCGTGTCGCTGATGCCCACCCAGGCGCAGGCGAAGTTCCCCGCGCCCGGCGTGGTGCGCTCGATGAGCGCGGACTACGCCCCGGCCATCTGGCGTCCCTCGCCCAACTACAACTCGCGTCCGGCGGGCACGGACGTGTCGATGATCGTCATCCACACCTGTGAGGGCAGCTACTCGAGCTGCTGGAGCTGGCTGACGAACAGCGCCTCCGGCGTGAGCGCGCACTACGTGGTGAACGAGAGCGGCTCGGAGATCTCCCAGCTGGTGCTCGAGTCCAACCGCGGCTGGCACGTGGGCGCCAGCTACGACTGCAGCCTCAACGGCAGCGTGATGTGCGGCCTCAACGGCACCTCGGTGAACAACTTCTCGGTGGGTATCGAGCACGGTGGCTCGGCCAGCCAGACGTCCTTCCCCGCGGGGCAGATCGACGCCTCGGCGAAGCTCTCGTGCGACATCACCCAGGGCCAGGGAATCGTCCGGGACAGCTACCACATCGTGGCGCACGGCCGGCTGCAGCCCGCCTCCCGTACGGACCCGGGCCCCAACTGGCCGTGGAGCACGTACATCAGCAAGATCCAGGGCTACTGCGGCGGTGGCAGCACGGGCAGCATCATCATCGACAGCAACCAGGCCAACAACGACACCTCCAAGGGCTACGTCGAGGTGACGGGCACCAGCTGGGTGTCCTCCACGAACGTGGCGGGCTACTACGGCTCGGGCTACTACGCCTCGCCCACGGCGGCGGTGTCGGAGCCGGTGACGTTCTACTTCTACCTGCCCGCGGCGGCCACCAAGACGATCGACGCCTGGTGGACGTCCGCCACGGACCGCTCCACGACGGCGCCCTTCATCATCACCAACTCCAGCGGCACCAGGCTGGCCACGGTGAACGTGAACCAGCAGATCAACGGTGGCCGGTGGAACACGCTCGGCACGTGGAGCTTCCCGGCCGGCTGGAACAAGGTGCAGCTGAGCCGCTGGACCACGGCGGGCTACCAGGTCATCGCGGACGCCGTGCAGGTGCGGTAAGAGTCGGGTTGTGATGACTCGGGACTTCGCGAAAAAGGCGTGGTGGGGTGGAGCACGGCGGTGGGCGGTGCTCGCCCTGCTCGGGGCTGGATGCAAGGCGGGCACGTGTGGCTCGGGCGCATCCGGCTCCGGGCCCCTCTCCGAGCAGGAGCGGAGGGGGTTGCCGGGAGTGATTGCCTTCGTGTCGGAGCGAGCGCCCCAGAAGGATGTCTGGTGGGTGCGGCCCGCCACGGGAGAGCAGACGCAGCTGACGCGAGGTCCCGAGGATGAGTACCCCGGCGCGCCATCTCCGGATGGCGCGTCGTTGGTGGTGGTGGCGGCGGCGGAGATTCAAGGGCTGCACGTGGAGCAGCTGAGACTGGCGCCGCTGGACGGCGGACCGGTGGTGATGTTGGCGCCGCCGCGGGGCCGTGCGCGCAACCCGAGCTGGTCGCCGGACGGCAGCTGGTTCGTGGCCGAGTCGGACGCGCAGAGCTTCAGCGACGTGGTGCGGCAGGCGCCGCGGGCGGACGCGGAGGTGACGCGGCTGACGCAGGCGCCCGAGGGCAACTTCGAGCCGAGCGTGTCACCGGACGGGACGCAGGTGGCGTTCGCGTCGAGCCGGACGGGAGATCCGGAAATCTACGTGATGAAGGCGGATGGGACGGACGTGAGGCGGCTGACGTTCTTCCACAAGGAGGACATGGCGCCGAAGTGGAGTCCGGACGGGAAGTGGATTTCGTTCGTGAGCGACCGGGAGGGGCGGGTCCGGGTGTTCGTGGTGAAGCCGGACGGGACGGATGTGAAGGCGGTGTCGGGGAGCCAGCAGACGGGGGAGGAGCGGGAGCCGGTGTGGAGTCCGGACGGGAAGAAGCTGGCGTTCGTGGGGAGGGCGAAGGACCAGAAGGCGCGCATCTGGGTGGCGGACATGGCGGGAGGGGAGCCGGTGGCGCTGACGGATGGGAAGAGCACGGATGACCAGCCGGAGTGGAGTCCGGATGGGAAGTACCTGGCGTTCGCGTCGGAGCGCACGGGAGACGTGGAGCTGTTCCTGATGAGGGCGGACGGGAGCGGCCAGACGCAGTTGACGAGCACGAAGGGAGCGGACTGGTTGCCGCGCTGGTTCGTGCCGAAGACGTTGCCGCCCGCGGGGCAGGGCACCGGGCGGGCCGAGGGCACCTGAGCCCGGGCCAACCTCCCCTCTCCCCTCGGGAGAGGGACGGGGTGAGGGTGCCACGCATCCCGGGTTCCCACCTGGGAGAGAAGACCTCCGGGTCCCGAGTTCCAACCGTGGAGCTCCCCGGGGGCACCTTGCCATTCCCGACAAAGGACCGCAGACTGCCTGACCTGAGACGTCAGGGGCCTCCGCTATACTGAGCAGGTTCAGTGAGCAGCAGGCCCGGGGGCCTGTCCGGGAGGGGAGGGGCATGGGGATGGGACGAGGGAAGGCGGCCCTGAGGAGGGAGTACGAGGCGCTGAAGAGGGGCGGGACGGAGGCACACACGCGGGGCCGCCGGCTCGAGGGGCTCGTGTACGAGCTGCTCGAGTCCGAGTCCTTGCACCCGCGGCGCAACCTCCGGCCACCCGGGGAGGAGATCGACATCTCCTTCACGGATGGACACCGGCACTTCCTGTTGGAGGCCCGCAAGCTGACGGGGACGCTCGGGGTCTTCCTCTACATCGGAGCGGAGTTCAGCAAGGCGGCCATCCAAGCACTGACCTGGGGCAAGGAGATCAACACCGTGCTCGTCAACGAGCAGGACATGTCGGATGCACTATCCCCCGTGCACTCGTTCCGCGAGGTGCTCGACCTGAAGCTTCGGCATGCCGCGCGTTTCGGGGAGTGCCACATCCCCTACATGGCGCTCCTGGAGAGCTGGAGGCGCAGATGAAGAGGAGGTCTTCCAGGTTGTCCGGCCGTCCGAAGGTTGCCTTCATCGTCGAGGGCAATGAAGGCAAGTGGCTCGTGGAGGCATTGGCTCGGAAGGTGGTGGCGCGGCTGCACCTGGAGGAGCCGCCCTGCTTCGAGACGGTGCGGCTGTTTGGAGCGCCGCACATCATGGGCATCCTCTCCATCGTGCTGTTGCTGTCCGAGAGGGACTATCAACCCATCATCGTCGTCTTCGACACGCACACGCGGAACAGGCAGCGCATCGCCGACCTGCTCCAGGAGATTCAGCTTCCGCTCATCAGGGCAGGCGTGTCCGAGCGGGTGCTCCTGGTGCCCGCGATCCCCTCCATCGCGAGCTGGGTGTTCGCGGACGAGAAGGCCCTCGAGCGTGTGGCTGGAGCGCACCTGCCGGAAGGGAGCTCGCGTGCGCGAGGCCGGCCCGAGGTGCTTCTGAGGAAGCTGCTCGGAGATTGGAGCGACAGGGAGCAGAAGCGCGTGGCGCGCTACCTGGACCCCGAGCGGATGCACGGCGGGGACAAGAGCTTCGATGCCTTCGTGCGGGCGCTGCGGCTGGCGCTCGGTGCGGGACACCCTCCCGTGTCCGAGGAGCGGGAGCCCGCGGTCACGTGAGGCGCGTGGCCAGCCGTTGGAAGCGGGCCATGAAGCGCCCGTCGATGAAGTCCTTCAATCGCCACATGGCGCGGCCGTGGAAGGCCAGTCCCTTCCACTCGCCCACCGCCGTGCCATCTCCCGCGTTGAGCAGCGAGAGGAAACCCGGCTGGGCCCGGTAGGGCCTCGGCGAGCCCGTGCCCGTGAGGAAGGCGTGCAGGTTGTGGCGCAGCACCGGCCCCTGCCTCACCGCGTACACACCGGCCTTCGGTACGTGCTGTCCGCTGAGGAAGCCCGCGCAGTCTCCCGCCGCGAAGAGCCCCGGGTGCGAGGGGCTCTCCAGGGTGTCCTTCACCGCGAGGTAGCCCCGTGCATCCACGGCCGCGCCGCTCGAGGCGAAGAGCTCCGGTGCCCGGGCGCCCGTGGCCCACACGCACGTGCCGAAGGCGAGCCGCTCGCCCGAGGCCAGGTGGGCCACGCTGGCCTCCAGCGCCGTCACGCGGGACTCCAGGCGCAGGTGGACTCCCCGGCGCTCCAGCAGTCCCCGCACGCGGCGCGCGGCCGCGCGGGAGGCACCCCGGGGCACCTGGGGCCCGTCCTCGAGCAGTACGGTGGGCCGGCCCGTGCGCGCCTGGAGGCACAGCGCCAATTCCACGCCCGCCGCGCCCCCGCCCACCACCAGCAGCGGGCCCGTCTCCTGGCCCGACGCGAGGCGGGAGAGGGCCCCCTCCAGCGGCTTGAGCGGTACCGCGTGCTCGCGCACCCCGGGCACCGAGTCGCCCGCGGGCAGCGAGCCGATGTCGAAGCTCGCCGCGTCGTACGTCAGCGTCCGTCCGTCTCCCAGCCGGAGCTCCCGCCGGTCCGCGTCCAGGCCCGTGACACCACTCGGCTCCAGCCTTGCCCCGGCCGCTCGTGCGAGCCCCTCCAGGTCGAAGCGCAGCGCCTCCAGCGCGTACTGCCCCGCCAGATAACCCGGGACCCTCCCGCTGTAGAACTGCGTGCGCCCCCGGGAGACCAGCACCGTCTCCACGCCCGGCCAGCGAGCCCGGGCCAGGGCTTCCAGCACGAAGAGGTGCGCGTGGCCGGGGCCGGCGAGGACGAGGCGTTTCACGGCGGCCACCGTACCTCACCGCGCGGGGCTGCCGGGCGAACGAGCCCCCGTCAGGCCGCCGGCCCGCTCCGGAGCTCCGGGGAGCTACGGAGTGTAGCTGCCCGGATACAGCGTGAGGACGAGCCCCATGCCCGCGGCGGCACCCGCGTTGCGGGCCTGGTAGTCCCTGGAGCCCTGGATGGAGAGGCTGAAGGTCTCCGCTTCCGCGCCGGAGTGGACGTAGACGAAGAGGCCGGTGGCGCTGGTGGCGTCCTGGGTGGCGCTCTGGAAGTCCGGGGCGGGGTAGTAGATGCGGTGGGCGAGGTCTCCGCGATCGAGCACCACATGGGCACCCGCGACGGGCGCGCCCGAGGCATCCACGACGCGGCCGAGGATGAAGCCGGCCTCGCGCAGCGTGCGGGCCCGGTCATCGGTATGGGCGCGGATCCACGGCTCGCCGACGGCGCGGGTGAGGGCGTCGTGGAAGGAGGTGGGCAGCGCCCAGACGCGGGCGTTGATGATGTCGGTGCGGGGCCGGGTGCGGGTGAAGACGGTGTCGAAGACGACCGTGGAGCTGCGCACGAACCCTTCGTGCTCGAAGCGGGCGGCGAGACTCAGGTGGATGTCTCGCACGGGCACATCGGGCACGGAGAACGCACCCGCGGCGCCGATGTCACCCCGGCCGAGCACGGAGTCCGCGTCGCTCACACCCACGCGCAGGGGCTCCTCGATGATGAGCGGGAGTCCCTCGAGCGAGGGCACCGCCTGGCCCCGGGATTCGAGCAGGCGTGCGGCCTCGGGGAAGAGCTCGGCGTGGCCGGTGACGCCGATGGTCAGGTGGTCGAGGTCCACCATCGTGCTGTCCCCGCGGTCCACACCTGGATCCGGGTCCACGCCGTCGCCACAGGCGACCGGGGCGAGCCCGAGAAGAGCACAGCAGATGACGAGACTCGGACGCTTCATGACTGGGCGCCAAGATCTCCACGCTCCCGCGTATCGGCAATCCACCCCGGGGCCCGAGACGTCCCGTGGAAGACGGAACACTTCCCGAGCCGTTGCGCCCCGGTGGAAAAGGCGGAGGGCCGCCCCTGCCTCGCGAGAGGAAGGGAGCGGCCCTCGACGTCACCCACTGCTGGAAGTCACGACCTACCGGCGGCCGCGGCCCCAGCCACCACTGTTGCCGTTGCCACCACTGTTGCCGTTCCCGCCGCTGTTCCCGGAGGGAGGAGGGGAGCTGTTGCCGCCGCTGTTGCCGCCGCTGTTGCCCCAGCCGCCGCCGTTGCCGCCGCCGCTGTTGCCACGGGACGGAGGCGGGGGAGGGCTGTTGCCGCCGCCGCTGTTGCCGCCACTGTTGCCCCAGCCGCCGCCGTTGCCGCCGCCGCTGTTGCCACCGTTGTCACGGGGAGGAGGAGGCGGGGGAGGGCTGTTGCCGCCGCCGCTGTTGCCGTTGCCACCGCCGTTGCCCCAGCCACCGCCGCGAGGAGGAGGCGCGTCGTCGTTGCCGCGGCCCTGGCCACCGTTGCCGTTGCCACCGCCGTTGCCCCAACCACCGCCGCGAGGAGGAGGAGGCGCGTCGTCATTGCCGCGGCCCTGGCCCGGGTTGTTGGTGTGGCCGGGAGGGTTGCCCCAGCCGCCCTGGCCCGGAGGCGTGCCGCCCTGGCCCGGAGGCGTGCCGCCGTGGCCCGGGGGCGCGTTGTTGCCGCCGTTGCCCCAGCCGCCGCCGTTGCCGTTGCCGTTACCGTTACCGTTGCCGCCGGGCGGATTCTGATCCTGGTTGCCCCAACCGCCACCGCTCTGGGGCGGGCGCGTGCCGGTGCCGGTGCCCGGGGGAGGCGGAGGCTGCTGGCCCCAGCCGCCACCCTGCGAGGGCGGATTCGGATTCGGGTTGCCCCAGCCGCCGCTGCCGGTGGGCGGGCGCGTGCCGGTGCCGGTGCCCGGAGGAGGCGGAGGCCGCTGCGAGTTGCCCCAGCCGCCGTTGGAGGGAGGAGGATTCGGGTTGCCCCAGCCGCCGTTGGAGGGAGGAGGCCGGTTGCCGCCGCCATTCACGGGCGAGGCGTCGTGGTAGTCGTCCCAGTCCCGGGGCTTCGGAGGCGGACGGTAGTTGCTGTAGACGTACACCGAGCGGTCGCGGTCCCAGCGGTACGAGGTGCCCGAGTACGAGTACGGGAAGTAGTCGTGGCTGTGGCGGCCGTGCAGGTAGCAGTGATGGCCGCCCGGAATCGGGTGGTAGTCCATGTACCAGATGACCCGCGGCGCCCGGTACACGTACACGTCCTCCGAGTAGGAGTAGTCGTTGATCTCCGAGGGCGCGTAGCCGTGGACGTGGTTGTACGACTCGGTGCACCAGCCGCCGTACGCATCCGGGTGGGGGCCCGAGTAGCGGTACTGGTAGACGGTGGCCGGGGGGGTGTTGTCCGAGTAGTAGCCGGGCCGGTGGTAGTGAGCGACACAGCCGGAGCCCATCACCAGGGCGGTAGGGACTGTGAGGAGCAGAAGGCGACGCATGGAGGTTCTCCGGGGCCGGTCGTTGGGGGCCAGCCCGCCCAGTTCATCACGGTGAAGACAGGGAAGCAGACGGGCGGGCACCGAGAATATTCAACACCCCGTTTCCCGTCATTTCCCGGGGACTCCCACCCCCGCGGGCTAGTGCACCATGCGCTCGGACGAGCCGGAGCGCGGGGCGTGCAGCTTGCCCAGGCAGGTGAGGATGTGCTCGCGGTACTCGGCCACGTCGCGCAGGCCGCACACCATCCACCGGCCGGCGATGACGAGGGTGGGCACGCCGCGCACGCCGCGGCTGGTGGCCAGCTCGTGCTCATCCAGGATGAGCTTGCGCGTGTTGTCCGAGTGGAACGCCGCCGAGAAGGGGCTCATGTCCAGGCCCACGCGGCTGGCCAGCTCGAAGATGACGTCCGTGCGCGTCACGTTGACGCCCTGCTCCAGCGCCGCACGCTGCATGGCGCGCGCGAGGTGGCTCCTGGCCGCGGGGCCCTGCAGCCGCGCCGCCTCCAGCGCCGCCAGCGCGGGGATGCTGGTGCGCGGCGCGTCTCCGCCCTGCCACAGCTCCGTGCTCAGCAGCTTCGCCACCGGCTCCGGCTCCTGCTGGGCCCGGCGCACCTCCTCCGTCAATCCGCGCAGCTCCTTCTCGGTGGGCCTCTTGTCGTGGACGCGCAGCGGGTACGGCCGCACGCGCCAGCGAATGAGGTCGCCGAACTCCTGTTTGAGGGTTTCCAGCCGCAGGTCGGCCAGGTAGCACCAGGAACACAACACATCCTGGTAGACGGTGATCTGCAGCGGCTTGGGCAGGGGCTTCATGTGCGAGCGCCGGGGAGATTACGAAGGTCGCACTCCCACTGCCAATCCCCTCCGACATTTTGCGTAGGCGCCCATTCCCAGGAGGGCCGAGCAAGAGGCTCGTCCGTCCGCCTGCCCCCCGGGCGTCTCGGCCGCGCTTCACACTGCCTGTAGCTGGCCTCCCGCCGCCGCGTGCGTCCCCGCCAGGGTGAGCGCATGGTCGACGATCGCCCCGGCGATGTCCTGCTTCGTCGCCTGCTCCAACCCCTCGAAACCCGGACTCGAGTTGAGCTCCATCAATCTCGGCCCCTCCCGGCCCTCCAGCATGTCCACGCCGGCGATCTCCAGCCCCAGCAGGTGCGCGGCCTTCACCGCCACGTCGATATAGGAGGCGGGCAGCTCCACCGGGTGGCCCTCGCCGCCGCGGTGGATGTTGGAGCGGAACTCGCCCTTCTTGGCCCGCCGCCGCATGGCGCCCACCACCTTGTTGCCCACCACCAGGGCGCGCACGTCCCGGCCCTTGCTCTCGGCGACGAACTCCTGGAGCACCACCTCCTGCCCCAGGTCCCAGAAGGTGTTGACGATGGTCTGCAACTCCTGGAGCGAATGGGCGATCATCACCCCCACGCCCTGGGTGCCGCGCAGCAGCTTGATGATGACGGGCAGGCCCCCCACCTCCTCCACCAGCTTGCGCACGTTGCTGCGGTCATGCGCCATCACCGTCCGGGGCACGTCCAGCCCGGCCGCGCACAACAGCTGGAGCGCCCGCAGCTTGTCGCGGCTCTGGGAGATGGCGCTGGCGCCGTTGAGCACCGCCACCCCCATCATCTCGAAGTGCTTCACCACCGCCAGGCCGTAGCCGGTGATGGAGGCGCCGATGCGGGGGATGACGACGTCCACGCCCTTGATGTCCACCCCGCGGTAGAGCATCCGCGGCTGGCCCGGGGCCAGCACCATGGTGCAGCGCAGCGTGTCCAGCACCAGGGGCCGGTGGCCGTGCTGCTTGATGGCCTCCACCAGCCGCCGGGTGGAGTACAGGGAGCGTTTGCGCGAGAGGATGACGACCGTCTTCTTGGCCCGGGGCTTGCGGGGGGCCTCCGGGGTGTCGGACGGCGGTGGCTCGACGGGGCGAGCGGGGGCCTTCGGGCGGGCCCGGGCGGGCGCCTTCTTGGACGAGACCTTCTTGGCGGGCATGGAAGGAGGGAGAGCCTACCACGGGCGGGGGCGGGTGGCGTCGCCCGTGTTTGCTATCATCGGAAAGTGATGAATCCAAAGGAAGCGCACCCGGACGATGTCCTCACCAACCCGGGGGAGAATGGTCTCGACTCCATCGTCGCCCCGGCCGACGGGGGCGTCGGCTCGGGCACCGAGGTGCTGGTGCTCGAGTCGCGCACCACCCTCAAGCTGCGCAAGTGCCGCATCCAGGTGTCCGCCGGGCCGGACGAGGGCAAGTCCCTCATCTCCGACAAGGAGCGTCTGCGCTGTGGGGCCCACCCCACCAACGACCTGGTGCTCGCCGAGGACCGCACGGCCAGCCGTCACCACTTCGAAATCATCAACACCGAGCGCGGCTGGCTCCTGGTGGACCTCAACTCCACCAACGGCACCTTCCTGGATGGGCGCCGGATTGAGCGCGCCTACCTCTCGGCCGGGGCCCAGATTCGCGCCGGCTCCTCCACCCTCACCTTCGCCCCCATCGACGAGGAGGTGACGGTCGAGCCGGACCGCGAGGGCGAGCTGTGCGGGCTGGTGGGGCAGAGTGTGAAGATGAGGCAGGTGTTCGCGCTCATCAAGAAGATCGCCCCCATGGACGTGTCCGTCATCATCGGAGGCGAGACGGGCACGGGCAAGGAGCTGGTGGCGCGGGCCATCCACGAGCTGAGCGGGCGCAAGAAGGGGCCCATGGTGGTGTTGGACTGCGGCGCCATTCCGCCCAACCTCATCGAGAGCGAGCTGTTCGGCCACGAGAAGGGCTCCTTCACGGGGGCCATGACGTCGCGGCCGGGCGCCTTCGAGCGGGCGCACGGGGGCACCATCTTCCTGGACGAGCTGGGTGAGCTGCGGTTGGACCTGCAGCCCAAGCTGTTGCGCGTGCTGGAGAACCGCGAGGTGCGGCGCGTGGGCGGCAACGACACGCTGGAGGTGGACTGCCGCGTCATCGCCGCCACCAACAGGGATTTGCCCAAGGAGATAGCGGCGGGCAACTTCCGCGAGGATCTCTTCTTCCGCCTGTCCGTCATCAACCTCCAGCTGCCGCCGCTGCGCGAGCGCCGCGAGGACATTCCGCTGATCCTCAAGCGGGGGCTGGCGGACCCGGAGGTGATGGCGCGGCACGGGCGCAAGCGGATTTCGCCCGAGGCCCTGTCGCTGCTGATGGCCTACGGGTGGCCGGGCAACGTGCGCGAGTTGATGAACGTGCTCTCCCACGTGCTGGCCTTCAGCGATGGCGAGGAGGTGCTGCCCGAGGACCTGCCGCCCCGCGTCCGCGGCCAGCAGCGCGAGGGGCCGCTGCCCTTCAACGAGCACCTCACCTTCAAGGACGCCAAGGAGCAGCTGCTGGAGAACTTCGAGCGCGAGTACGTCACCAGCGTCCTCACCCGCTGCGAGGGCAACCTCTCCCGCGCCGCGCGTGAAAGTGGCCTGCACCGCAAGTCCATCGAGCGCCTGGTGAAGAAGTACCAGCTCGACGCCAAGGGCATGAAACCGCGCTGACGCATTGCGTTGTCCCGGGGGTGTCAGGTCAAATGTCGCAGCCGTGCAGCCAGGCGCCTCCACCGGTCCAGTTGACCGATGGGAAAGTCAGCGGTGGAGTGTGACAAAGGCCCTGACATGAGCACCGTGGAGTCCCGCGCCCCCAAGGGACATGAATCCGGTCAGGCGGCCGTGGAAGCCGCTCTGACTCTGCCGCTCGTCATCTTCCTCGTGCTGGGGACGCTGCAGCTCTTCATGATGCTGCAGGGCCGCATCATGGCGGAGTACGCGGCCTTCCAGGCGGTGCGTGCGGGCAGCCGCAACCACGGCGACTGCGAGCCCATGGTGCACGCGGCGCTGGGTGGGTTGCTGCCCAGCGTGACGCCCTACCTGGGCGGCAAGGGGAAGGGCTCGGCGGCGCAGAAGCTGGCCTCGGCGTGGAAGGAGCGCGTGGGCTCCAACGGCGAGAGCGGAGATCCGGACAACGCGGGGCCCCACTACGTGAAGGGCAAGGACGGCGCGCACGACGGCCCCATCTTCTGGCTGGTGCGCGAGTCGCCCCGGGCCTCCGCGGTGCAGAGCCCCGAGGATGCCGACTTCGATCTGCCCCGGGGAGACGGCTCCCAGGCCATGCGCCTGGAGGTGCGCCTCATCTACTGGTACCGGCTGCGCATTCCCTTCGCGGACTGGGTCATCAGCCGCATGCTTCTGGCCCACCTGGGGCTCAAGAACTACGACGCCGTCAACCCGCTGATGCCGGCGGACGCCAAGGCGGGCTGGACGAAGAGCACCGAGCGCGTCGTCAACCTGGACCCGCTCATCCGTGACGAGCTGCGCACCCGCGTCGGCTCCAAGCAGTACGTCTTCCCCATCCAGGCCACCTACGGCATGCGGATGATGACGCCCGCGCGCAAGCGCTACTTCGGCGAGCAGAACTGCCCGGGCACTCCGGAGGGGCTGTGATGAGACGCCGTGGACAGACGCTGGTGGTCTTCGCGCTCAGCCTGCTGCTGCTGGTGCTGATGGTGACGATGACGCTCTCCATCGGCATGAAGGCCAAGGAGAAGATGGAGCTGCAGACGATGGCGGATGCCGCCGCCTACTCCAACGCGGTGGCCACCGCGCGCGCCTTCAACTCCATCTCGCTGATGAACCGGGCGCTGATGGGGCACATGGTGGCCCTCACGGGCGTGGAGAGCCTCATCTCCTGGAGCAGCTACTACCGCGGCGCCATCCAGGGGGCCAGGAACGCCTACGACGATCCCCTGACGGCGTACTCGTTGATCGCCGCGTCCAGCTGCCCCACCACCAACGTCGCGATGTGCCGGTGCGCCACCCAGGCCATCCTCGACATCACCCAGACCCAGAGTGACCTGGAGAACGCGGACAAGCAGCTGGACACCCAGTGGGAGCCGCTGGACAGGGCCGCGGGCCAGGAGGCGGCCTCGTTGCAGCTCTCCTCCATCTGGGAGGAGCAGAAGGACGTCTACGAGGCGCTCACCCGGAGCGTGAGCAGCAATCCGGCAATCGCCACCAGCATCGTCAGCGAGGCCAGGAGGGGCCTGGCCTTCGGAGGCGAGGACGTGTCGGCGAAGGAGGTGGCCATCAACGGCCGGGAGCTCGAGGGCGGCAACGGCTGCGGGGGCAACGGCGCCGCGTGCCTGCGCCGCAACGCGGGCAGGAAGCTGCACTTCGTGGACGCGGCCATGGGCAGCCGTGGCTATTCCTTCGTGACGGGGCGCGGGGTGACCGCGCCCATCCGGCGCAAGCTGCGGCGGTTGATTCCCAACCAGGACCGCCTGGTGAGTGTCTCCAACAGCGGCAGTGGCTACTTCCCCGCGCAGAGCATCTCCCACTCGGGGCCCACCATCGACGCCACCGAGGTGTGGGGAGACGATCATGGGGATGTGAGCATCGTGTTCAACCGGGGCCAGGCGCCGTGCCCGAGGTCGTTTCCGGGCACGGCCGGGGCCGAGGCGCACGTGCGCAGCAACCACCGGGCGGACACCAGCGACGAGCACGTGTGGACGAACGGCCACCGCGATCCCGACGCCCAGATCCGGCACACCATGGGCACGTGCACGCAGTGCCCGGGCATCTGGCCCTCGCACATGGACTACAACTACAACCTGGTGACGGACGGCGGGGACAACTACGGCCAGCCGAAGAACTACGCCGTCATCCAGCGCGACTACCGGCAGCGCCCCGGCGAGGGGCAGGCGGACCCCTGGAACCTCATGTTCCGCTTCCGCTTCTCCCCGAAGAAGGAGGGCGTGGAGTTCGACAACCGCGGTGTCGAGCTGTCGGACGTGAACGGCGGCACGGACATCTCCAAGGCCACGGCGCTCTCCGCGGGCATCGCCTACTACCGGCGCGCGGGCCCCAACTGGCAGGAGCCGCCCAACTTCCTCAACCCCTTCTGGCGGGCCACGCTCGTGTCGGCGCACGTGGATGACCAGGGCATCAAGGACGTGAGGACGACGCTGAATGACACCGCGCCGTTCGCCGCCGAGGTGTACGAGGCGCTCAGGAAGAAGGAGTACAAGGGATGGTAAGGCTGCGCGGCAGGGCCTCACAGCGCGGCCAGGGCACCACGGAGCTGGCGCTCGGGCTGCTGCTCTTCGTCACCATCCTCATCTTCGGCATCCACTTCGCCGAGGTGGGCTACCTGTCGCTCAAGGTGCAGGAGGCGGCCACCAGCGCCTTGTGGGACACCACCAGCGCGGAGATGCACACGCTGCCCAACGACTTCAAACCCCTCACCGACCTCATCAACGACGATACGCCCGGCAAGCTCGCCACCGAGCGCTACCAGGACTTCGACGGGCGCACCTCCAAGACGGGGAGGCCCCGGGTGGTCCAGCTCTTCACCTCGGCCGAGGGCCTGGAGGTGACGTGCCGCGCGGCCGGAGGCATCTCCTTCGCGCCCTCGCGCTCCACCAGCGGGGTGTACAAGGACGTGGGGGGCATGAGCTGCACCGCCCAGGCGGAGCTCTCGCCCGTGAAGAAGTTCACCCGCCGCTTCCTGGACAGGGGCAGGGGCGCCTTCTTCGACGTGCCCCACTACACGATGGGCGCCATTCCCGTGTGTGGCCTGGGCCGCGTGCGGGGCGGCGAGTGCGCCGGCGGCTTTGGCATCCTCCTGGACGACTGGGGCCTGGCGAGCGCCGAGGAGTCCCGGGAGTGCAGGGTGCTGGATGACGCGGGCTGCGACAATCAGGCGTATTACCGGTCCGCGCGCAAGGTCTACGCGGCGCACCTGCCGGGCATGGGGGCCTCGCAGCGGCTGGCGCGCTCCATCGTGGGCCAGGCTCCCATCGATCCCGGCAAGTTCTGGATGAGCTTCCGGGGCATGGACAGCGGCTTCCAGGAGAAGGAGAACGGCGGCGACCAGGACCCCAACGACTGGAAGACGACGCCGGGCGCGGGCAGCCGCAGCCCCGAGTACAACAGCTCCTATTCGAAGCGGCAGAACTGCTTCCTGGGGACTTGTCCCCCGTGAGCGCCCGGCTGGGACTGGTGCTGTGGGCGGTGCTGGGGGGCCTGGGCGTCGCCTCCGCGCAGCCGGCGGCCTCCACGCGGCCGGTGGCTTCCAAGCAGCCAAGGGCCTCCAAGCAGCCGGTGGACCCCGAGCCGGTGCCCTTCGCCTGGGACGTGCCCCGGGTGCTGGAGGCGGTGGAGATGCCAGGGGTGATGCGGGCCGATGGCATCCCGGTGCGGTTGCGCTCGGTGAAGAGCGCGGAGAAGCCCCAGGTCATCCTCCAGCGCCTGGTGGACCGCTTCGAGGCGGCGGGCTTCTACATTCCGCCGGACCACCACCGCACCCAGTGGTTCCAGGAGCCCCAGCTCACCGCGCTGGATACGGAGCGGCTCATCTCCTACACCTTCGTGCTGCAGCCCAACCCGGATGGGACCACCACGGTGATTCTGGGCGAGGCCAACCTGGGCATGGCCCGGCGGGAGCAGGCCGCCTTCGCGCCCGTCTTCCCCGGGGGCAAGGATGTGATGCAGAGCGAGATGGAAGGCGCTCGCACCATGACGTACCTGGCGGAGGCCGAGCCGGAGAAGGTGGGGGACTTCTACCTGAAGGAGCTGCGCGGGGCGGGGTACTCCGAGACGGACTCGGGGACGTGGCGCCGCGGCGGCGAGGAGCTGAAGGTGTCGGTGCGCCCCGTCAAGCCGGGCCACGTGGCGGTCATCGTCATGCGCCGCATGAGCACCGTCGAGGACGTGATGGAGCCGGACGTCCGGGAGGGCCCCCAGCCCGCCCGCTCGCGGCCCGAGCAGGGGCAGCGCTGAGCCCGGAGGGGAGCCCCTCTCCGCCCGGGACCGTCGCCGGGAGGCCCCCCGGTACGCTTGCGGATTGAAGCGCCTGCGGGCCCGTGTTACGGCCGGATGTCATGAGCGACACCGGCACCCCTCCGAAGGACTACAAGGACTCGGTCAATCTCCCCAAGACGGACTTCCCCATGAAGGGGAACCTGGCCCAGCTGGAGCCCAAGATGCTCGGCTGGTGGGCGGAGAAGGGGATTTGGTCGAAGATTCTCGAGCGGCGCGCGGCCGCCGAGCCCTTCGTGCTGACGGACGGGCCCCCGTACGCCAACGGCCACATCCACGCGGGCCACGCGCTCAACAAGATCCTCAAGGACATCATCGTCAAGTACCGCAACATGGCCGGCCGCCGGTGCGACTACATCCCCGGCTGGGACACCCATGGTCTGCCCATTGAGCAGGCGGTGGAGAAGCGGCTGAAGGACAAGAAGATCGACAAGCGCACGCTGGACCGGGACGCCTTCCTGGAGCAGTGCCGCGCGTACGCGATGGAGTTCATCGACATCCAGCGCACCGAGTTCAAGCGCCTGGGCATCCTCGGTGATTGGGACCATCCGTACCGCACGCTCGACTTCTCCTACGAGGCGCAGGAGATCCGCGAGCTGGCCACGTTCGCGAAGCGGGGCATGCTCTACCGGCGCAAGAAGCCGGTGTACTTCTGCGTGACGGACCAGACGGCGCTGGCCGAGGCCGAGGTGGAGTACGAGGACCACGCCAGCCCCTCCGTGTACGTGGCCTTCCCGGCGGGCCCCGAGGTGGCCGAGAAGGTTCCGAAGCTGAAGGGGAAGAACGTCTCCTTCGTCATCTGGACCACCACGCCCTGGACGCTGCCGGCCAACCTCGCCATCGCGATGAATGGCGAGTTCGAGTACGTGTTCTACACGCTCGGCGAGCGCGTCATCTGCGTGGCCAAGGACCTGCTGCCCAAGGTGCTCGCCGAGGTGAAGGCGGACGAGCTGGCGGTGAAGAACGCGAAGCTGCCCGGCGGCGAGGAGGTCGCGGCGGCGTCGCTGGTGGACCCCGAGCGGATCGTGGCCTACGCGCGCGGAGAGGAGCTGGAGGGCTGCACCTACCAGCACGTCTTCTACGAGCGGCAGGGGAAGATCCTCCTGGGCGAGCACGTGACGCTGGAGGCCGGTACGGGCCTGGTGCACACGGCGCCGGGGCACGGCCAGGAGGACTACGAGGTGGGCCTGAAGTACGGGCTCGACATCTACAACCCGGTGCGCCTGGACGGCCGCTACGACGAGAGCGTGGGCCCGGTGCTGACGGGCAAGAAGGTCTTCGAGGCCAACCCCATCGTCATCGAGCTGCTGGCCGAGAAGGGCGCGCTGCTCAACGACAAGTCGGACAAGGTCGAGCACAGCTACCCGCACTGCTGGCGCTGCCACAACCCGGTCATCCTGAGCGCGACATTCCAGTGGTTCATCCCGCTGGACAAGCCGCTGCAGGGAGACACGTCGTACCGGCAGCAGGTGCTGAACGAGGTGGACCGCGTGCAGTGGGTGCCCTCGTGGGGGCACAGCCGCATCCGGGGCATGCTGGAGACGCGGCCGGACTGGTGCATCAGCCGCCAGCGCACGTGGGGCGTGCCCATCCCCATCGCCTACTGCGAGGGCTGCGACGAGTCCGTCATCTCCGCGGAGCTGATGGCGAAGGTGGCGGACGCGGTGGAGAAGGAGGGCGCGGGCGTGTGGTACCGCACGCCGGTGAAGGAGTTCCTCCCCGCGGGCTACACGTGCCAGAAGTGCGGCAAGACGGAGTTCCGCCGCGAGACGGACATCCTGGACGTGTGGTTCGACTCGGCGTGTGCGTTCAGCGCGGTGTCCGAGCGGCGTCAGCGGGTACCGGCGGACCTGTTCCTGGAGGGGAGTGATCAGCACCGGGGCTGGTTCCACTCGTCCATCCTGGTGGCGGTGGGCACGCGCAACATGTCGCCCTACAAGACGTGCCTGACGCACGGCTTCGTGGTGGACGGCAAGGGCGAGAAGATGAGCAAGAGCCTCGGCAACACCGTGGCGCCGGAGAAGCTCATCCAGCAGTACGGCGCGGAGGTGCTGCGGCTGTGGGTGGCGAGCAGCGACTACCGCAACGACGTGCGCCTGTCGGATCAGATCATGAAGGGTCTGAGCGAGGGCTACCGGAAGATCCGCAACACCATCCGCTACGCGCTGAGCAACCTGTACGACTTCGAGCCGGAGAAGGACGCGGTGCCCGCAGACAAGCTCCTGCCGCTGGACACGTGGGCGCGAGGCCGGCTGGCGGAGGTGGTGGCGCGGGTGCGCAAGGCGTACGACGCGTACGAGTTCCACCTGGTGTACGCGACGGTGGTGGACTTCTGCGCGGGTGACCTGTCGGCGGTGTACTTCGACATCCTGAAGGACCGGTTGTACACGTCGAAGGCGACGGGCCACGCGCGGCGCAGCGCGCAGACGGTGCTGCACGAGGTGTCCACGGTGCTGCTGCAACTGCTGGCGCCGGTGATGAGCTTCACCTCGGAGGAGGCGTGGCAGTACCTGCCGGGGAAGAAGACGGAGAGCGTGTACCTGACGGACTTCCCGGAGCCGGCGGTGAAGCCGGACGCGGCGCTGTCCGAGCGGTACGAGAAGCTCTTCGCGGTGCGCGGCGCGGTGCAGGGCCTGCTGGAGGCGGCACGCCGGGACAAGATGATCGGCGCGTCGCTGGAGGCGCGGGTGGTGCTGAGCGCGAGCGGCAAGGCGCTGGAGTTCCTGAAGGCGAACGCGGCGGAGCTGCCGGGGCTGTTCATCGTGAGCCAGGTGGAACTGGCGGACGCGGCGGGCGAGAAGGCGCAGGCGCTGAACGTGGCGCAGGCGCTGGGCGAGGACGTGAAGGCGGAGGTGCTGACGGCGAAGGGCGAGAAGTGCCCGCGCTGCTGGACCTACTCCGAGAAGGTGGCCGCGGGAGCGCCCGTCTGCGAGAAGTGCCAGGAAGCACTGGGCTGAGCAGAAGAGGCCCGGTCCCCAAGGGCCCGGTGCCCTACTCCGTCACAACCCCTCTCCCCCTGGGAGAGGGACGGGGTGAGGGTGTAGGGCCCACCCGGGTTGAACCCACCCACTCCATGCGGGCATGGCCCCTGCGGTACGCTGGGCCCATGAAAAAGCTGATGCCGTTGTTTGCCCTGGCCGCCACCGCGTGCGGACACCAGGTTCTCGAGCGGGAGCTGAAGGATCTTCCGAGCCTGCGGCTCTCGGTGACGCCGGTGGCCATTCCGTCGAAGAACATGTGGTCCGTGCTCAACTACACGTGGAGCTTCGGCGAGGACTGTTTCCGGATTCCCGCCGCCACGCGGCTCACCATCAACGGAGAAGCCGCCACGGTGGAGAACCTGGGAACGACGCACCTGGGAATCGATGGGTCCTACCGGTGCAAGAACCCCACCTTCGAGAGTCCGCCGCGCCCGGCCGACGAGCCGCGCACCGAGTTCGCCCTCTCGGATGGGAGCTCGAACCTGCGCGCGGTCTTCCTGGGGCTCCGCGCGCCCCGGTACTCCCTGGTGAATGGCCAGGAGCAGGCCACCGTCCGCAGCGGGGCGGAGATCGACATCCAGTGGTTTCCGGCCACCGACCTGCTCGAGAAGGTGGACGTCTTCGTGATGAAGGATGGGGCGTCCACGCACTGGATCCAGAACCCCCAGGTGCAGGGCAACCACATCCGTCTCACCCTGCCGGCGTTGGAGTCGGGCAACTACGTCCTGCGCGTGAACAGCAAGGGGTCCGCCGGCGTGGAAGCGTGCGAGGGCTTCAACTCCTGCCATGCCGGGTTCGATGAGCGGAGCCTGGTGCCCGTCGTCGTCGAGTAGCGAGCAGTCAGGGAACCGGGCAGGCCCATGCACCTGCCCGCCCCGGCTCCTATCCTCGAAGGCATGTCCAGATCGAGGAACCCGCCGGTCGGCCGGCTGGCCAGGCTCGGGAAGGTGGCCGCGCTCTCCGCGCGAGGCTCCGCCGGGCTGGCCGTCCGCGCCCTGCGCAAGGTCGCGGGCTCCGATACCCAGGAGACCGAGCGCTCCACCCTCGGCCACGTCGTCCAGGTGCTCGGGGAGATGAAGGGCGCGGCGATGAAGCTGGGCCAGGCGCTCTCCATGGAGGTGGATGCGCTGCCTCCCGAGCACCGGCAGCTCGTGGCCCGTCTTCAGAGCGAAGCCCCTCCCATCGCCTCCGAGGAGGTTCGCCGAGTTCGATTCCAAGCCCCTGGCCGCCGCCTCGCTACCCCGGCATCGCCGAGTCGCTCGAGTCCGACTTCTCCAACCTCTCCCTGGTGGCGCGCGCGGCGGGGCTCACCTCGAAGCTGCTCGATGGCCGTGACTACGTGGAGGAGCTCCGCCGGGAGATCTCCCTGGAGACGGACTATCTCCTGGAAGCCGAGCGGGCCCGTGCCTTCCACGCGCTGCTCGCGTCCGAGGCGGACCTGCTCGCCCCCGAGCCCATTCCGGAGCGCTCCTCGTCCCGGGTGCTCTGCCTCACCCGCGTGCGAGGCCAGACACTCCAGCGGTTCATCGACTCGAACCCGGACGCGGGCGCACGCTGGCGCGTCAGCGAGCAGCTCATCCGCGCGGTGCATGGCCCGTTCTTCTCCGCGGCCCGGATCCACGCGGATCCCCATCCGGGCAACTTCCTCGTCACCGGGGATGGGCGGCTGGCGCTGCTCGACTTCGGGTGCGTGAAGTCCTTCCGCGCGGAGTTCGTCGAGGCCATCCGGACCTTCATGCGGTCCGAGCTCCGGTGTATGCCCGGTTGCTCGAGCGCACGGCTCCGCGCGCCTGGGCTCACGCCTCCGCTTCCAGCACCTCGGGGGCGAGCTCGAGCGGCTGATGCAGCACCATGTCCTCCAGGCCTTCGAGCTCGAGGGTCAGGGTGCAGTGTGCCTTCAGGTGCGTCTTGAAGGTGGGCGTGAAGTCCCGGGGGATGGGGAGCTCCACGTCGAACTGGTGCGCGCCCGCGGCGAGGTGTGCTGGCACCTCGACCGTCACCGTCTCGGTACGCAGCTTCGAGAACATTTCGTAGGCGCTGAGCTCGAGCCGGGCCTTGCGCACGGTCAGCGGGCTCGTGATGTCCACGAAGGCCCGCAGCTTCGCGGTCGAGCCGAGAGGGAAACGCTCGGCCAGGGGCTGGAGCGAGGCCGCCTTGAACTTCGACACCGTCCGCGCCTTGCCGATGATCCACCAGGTGAGTCCCACGCCCGCGACGAGCGATACGACGCTGTAGAGCCCTCCGACGATCCGGCTGGCTTCCGGGTTCTCGCTCGTATCGCGGATGTTGCCGAACAGCATGCCGAGGGGCAGGCAGAAGCATGCCAGCGCGGGAAAGAGCAGGCATCCCCAGGTGCTGGCGGCCGTCAGGGAGGAGCCGCGAGGTGCGAGCGGCTCGCGCAACGGGGGCGGCTGCGCCGTCCGGCCCGGTTCGAGTTGGAAGGGCTGGGTCCACCTCATCAACTCCCCGCCGTTGCGGTTGTACAGGGTGGCAACGGCCTCCCAGGAGATCTGGACGTCCTTTCCCCGGTAGCTCGGAGGGAGGTCCCGCGGCAGGCTCAGCTCGAAAGGAACCCGGCGTGCTCCCTCCAACCACCGGTCCATGGTGGACTCGCGGCCCGCGGACAGTTCCTCTCGCTGCTTCGATTCCGTATCGTCGTAATCCAGCTGCCCACGGACGCGGATCGTCACGCGGGCGGCTTGGTGCGATCCGGGTATCACGTCACCGAGGACCAGTTCACCCCGGAGCTTTTCACCTGTTCTCACAACAGGGGTGTGGAGTTGGAGGGGGGAGGGGTCGTTCATGAATCCCATGTTAACCCGCCGTTGCTTGCGCGGGCGCGGCACCCGGAGTGACATGAGGCCGCCACCGCATTCGGGCGTGGCTTTCTGAGAGAGACACATGCGCTTCGCGGGAAAGTCAGCGGTCATCACGGGGGCGAGTGAGGGAATCGGCTTAGCGATCGCGGCCGGGCTCGTCGAGGAAGGCGCACGGGTGGTGCTGGTGGCCCGGCGTGAGGACAAGCTGGAGGAGGCCGTGCGGAAGCTGGGCTCCCAGGCCTCGTACGTGGTGGGAGACGTGGCGAGCCAGGAGACGGCCGAGCGCGCCGTGGAAACGGCGGTGAGCCGCCACGGAGGGCTGGACCTGCTCGTGAACAACGCGGGAATCCTCCGCCCCGGGGTGGTGGGCACGTTCTCGATGGAGGACGTGGACGCGATGTTCGCGGTGAACGTGCGGGGGACGGTGGTGTTCACCCATGCGGCCGTGAAGGCGATGAGCGGGCGCAAGGGCGCGGCCATCCTGAACATCTCGTCGGCGGCGGGACGCCGGCCCCTGCCGAACATCGCCATCTACGGCGCGACGAAGGCGGCGGTGCAGCACCTGACGCAGACGTGGGCCATCGAGCTCGCGGCGCGGGGGATTCGCGTGAACTGCCTGTGCCCTGGAGCCATCGAGACACCCGCCTTCCGCTCGGTGGCGGATGCGGTTCCGGGCTTCGAGCAGGCGGCGCTCGACTCGAGCCTCATCAAGCGCATCCTCCCGGCCGAGGAGCTCGCGCGGCATGCGCTGACGCTGCTCGACGAGAAGGCGGGTGGATATGTGACGGGCGCCATCTGGGACGTGGATGGCGGTTTCCCGCTCAACCGCTTCGTGGACTGAGCGTCTTCAGGCAGGCTTTCCCTTCCCTTTTGAGTCCAGGAGCCCCATGTCGAGCGCTGCACCGAGAGTCTCCCGCTGGCGCCGCCTCTGGGCGGTGGTGCTGAGCATCAGCCCTGGCGCTGGCCACGTGCTGTTGGGGAGGTGGTGGCGGGGCGCGGTGTGGCTGGGCGTGCTGCTGGGGATGCAGGCCTTGCTGCCGCTCCTGGGCTTCCCGGGGTTCGTGCTCATGCTCGGGGTATTCGTGGGCGCGGCCGTGGATGCCGCGAGACTCCCGCCGCGAGCGCGGGGCGTGCCGAAGGTGGGATGGGTGCTGCTGGGGCTGGTGTGCTTCTGGACGGTGTCGGGCGTCGTGGGGCTCACGACGCGGCGGATGTTGGCCGAGCCTTTCCGGGTGCCCTCCGCCTCGATGCAACCGACGCTGTACATCGGGGACCAGTTCTACACGGACAAGACGGTGGGCAGCCCGCTGCGGTGGCGGACGGTGGAGCGGGGTGACGTCATCGTCTTCGAGGCTCCGCCGCAGCCCGAGCAGCAATTCGTCATGCGGGCGGTGGCACTGGCCGGGGATGCGGTGAGGGTCCGGAGCGGCAGGCTGCACCTCGGTGGCAGACCGGTGGAGTGGAAGCCGCTCGGGGGTTGTGAGGGACTGGGGCTCGCCCCGGAGGGGATGGACGAGTCCTGCCGGAGGTACGAGGAGACACTGGGCGAGCGCCCACATGAGATGCTCCTCAACGAGGATCCCGGCAGCTGGTCGTTCAACTTCCCATCCGAGCGCGTCCGGTGCCCTCGGGGCATGGAGGAGCGCGAGGACGGGTGCGTGGTACCGGCGGGGCATGTCTTCGTGCTCGGGGACAATCGTGACAACGCCCTCGACTCGCGCGTCTGGGGACCGCTGCCGCTGGAGAACGTGACCGCGGTGGCGCGCTTCATCCACTTCTCGTGGATGCCAGAAGGCGGCGTGCGCTGGGAGCGGCTCGGCACCCGGGTGCGCTGAGCGTGGAGGACAGGTGCTCCGCTGTCGTGTTGTTGCCCTAGAAGGGAAGGTGGTTCTCGATGTTGCCCGTCCATGAAGGTGCTTCCCGTGGTAGCGCGGCGGGTTGGAGGACCCTTTCGGCCGTGTGTGCCCTGGTGGTGCTCTCCGCGCCGCAATGGGCGAGCGCGGAGCCGCTCTGCGACCAGGACTGGGATGGCCGGACCCTCGTCATCCAGATTGGTGAGCGGAAGAACGATGGCACGCCCCTGGAGCCATACGACCCTCGAGAGCCGATGAAGCCCTACGAGTTTCTCGGAGATCGTCATCTCTTCCGAGAGCAGGGGGTGGTCTACCGGGCGGTGGGCAGATTCCAGGACCGGGCGGAAGGTAAGGAGGCATTGAAGCATGTCTACAACGACATGCCCCACCTCTACACGGGCGCCTATCCCCCGCTTCTCTCCACCCCTGGGGCGTACCTGGTGACTGATTCACCGAAGTGCACCATCAGCCGCAAGAACCCCGTCATCGATCCCGCCTCGTGGATCCTGGAGAAGGACGGAGTCCTGCTCGTGGGGGCACAGACGGAGTGCAAGAAGGGCCAACTCATCAAGACCATCACCGTGGTGTCGTGCGACGGGATGAAGAACCTGATGACCGACTCCGTGTCAGCACCCTGCGACGCAGGACGGGTCACCTCCTGCATCCACCCGGTCGTGCCGGGCGTGTTCGCGTTC